>JALZCO010000192.1 GCA_030863015.1 Actinomycetota bacterium | reverse complement strand
GCAGTAGCCCGACGGTGCCCGCCCCAGCCACCCCGACGATCACTGTGAGCGCCGAGCCGGCTGCGCCGAGCGCCAGCGCGCCGCCAGCGGCGCAGATCACGCCGGCCGCGAACACCGGTGGGGCGGCCACCCGGTTGGCGGCGATGAAGGCGGCGTCTGAGCGCAGCGTCGCGGGAGTGCGGACGCCGGCGAACCGGTTACGCGGCAGCCGTTGCCGCCAGCCGAGCAGGCCAACGGTGATCAACCCACCGCCGGTGGCCAGCAGCACCACACCGAGTAGCGCGGATGCGGACACGGCGCTCAGGATACCGGCGGCGGAAGTCCCATCGACCGACCCGCTATGGTGGATGCCGTGAGCACGGCCTCCCTGCTCCTTCCCAGGCCGCGCTGACCAGCGGGCAAGTCAGCGCGGCGACCCCTCACGGCCTCAGCGCCTGGGGGGCTTCGCTGTTTCCTGGGGGTATCAACACGACCACGGCCGGGCCCGGAAGGACGATCATGAACAGCACCGACGCCGGGGACGTCCCGCCGCACCGCTACACCGCGGCGCTGGCCGGCGAGATCGAACGTCGCTGGCAGCGTCGCTGGGCACAGCAAGGGACCTTCTACGCACCCAACCCGGTCGGCGCGCTGAGCCTTCCTGAGGGCACCCCACTGCCCGAGGACAAGTTGTTCGTCCAAGACATGTTTCCCTACCCGTCGGGGGCCGGGCTGCATGTCGGCCACCCACTGGGCTTCATCGGCACTGATATGTTCGCCCGCTACCACCGGATGACCGGGCACAACGTGCTGCACACCATGGGCTTTGACGCGTTCGGATTGCCCGCTGAGCAGTATGCGGCCGAAACCGGCACCCACCCGCGAACCACCACCGAGGCCAACATCAAGCGGTACGTGGCCCAGATCCGCCGGCTGGGGCTTGGCCACGACGAGCGCCGCCGGGTCGCGACCACTGACGTCGAGTACTACCGCTGGACCCAGTGGATATTCCTGCAGATCTACAACGCGTGGTACGACACCGAGGCGCGCAGAGCTCGTCCTATTGCCGAACTACACGCCGAGTACGCCCATGGCATCCGGCCCACACCGGACGGTCGCAACTGGTCGGAGCTGGCACCCACCGAGCAGCGGGAGATCATCGACTCGCACCGGCTGGTCTACCTGTCCGAGGCGCCGGTGAACTGGTGCCCGGGGTTGGGCACCGTGCTGGCAAACGAGGAGGTCACCGCCGAGGGCCGCAGCGACCGCGGCAACTTTCCGGTGTTCCGGCGCAATCTGCGGCAATGGATGATGCGGATCACCGCCTACGCCGACCGGCTGCTCGACGACCTGGACCGGCTGGACTGGCCGGAGAAGATCAAGACCATGCAGCGCAACTGGATCGGGCGCTCGCACGGCGCCCGGGTCCGGTTCCCGGTGCAGACCGCGATCGGCGGGCAGGCCGGTATCGAGGTGTTCACCACCCGCCCCGACACGCTGTTCGGAGCGACATACATGGTGCTGGCTCCCGAACACCCGCTGGTCTCGGCGATCACCGCCAAGACCTGGGAGCCCGACACAGACCCACGGTGGACGGCCAGCGCGGCCACCCCCGTGGAGGCGGTCGCGGCCTACCGGCACACCGTGTCGCGGCGCAGCGATCTGGAGCGACAGGAAAGTCGGCACAAGACCGGTGTGTTCACCGGCGCCTACGCGACCAATCCGGTCAATGGTCAGCAGATTCCCGTCTTCGTCGCCGACTACGTGCTGATGGGCTACGGCACCGGCGCGATCATGGCGGTGCCCGGTCACGACGAGCGTGACTGGGAGTTCGCTCGCGAGTTCGGCCTGCCGATCGTCGAGGTGATCTCGGGCGGCGACGTTGAGCAGGCCGCCTACGGCGGAAACGGCGTCGCGGTGAACTCCGCCAACGATGAGGTGAGCCTGGATGGCTTGGCCGTTGACGAGGCCAAGAAAGCGATCACCGAATGGCTCAGCGAGCGCGGCTACGGCGAGGGCACCGTGAGTTACAGGCTGCGCGACTGGCTGTTCGCCCGGCAGCGGTACTGGGGCGAGCCGTTCCCGATCGTCTACGCCGTCGGAGAGGACGGCGAACCAAACCTGCGCCACCCGATCCCGCTGCCGGAGCGGTTCCTGCCGGTCGAGCTACCGGACGTGGCCGACTACTCCCCCGCCACCTTCGATCCGGATGACCCGAACACTGAGCCGGCGCCACCGCTGGCCAAGGCCCGCGATTGGGTCGAGGTCGAGCTGGACCTAGGCGACGGTGTCCGGCGCTACGTCCGGGACACCAACGTGATGCCGCAGTGGGCCGGCTCCTGCTGGTACCAGCTGCGCTACATCGACCCGTACAACGACGACGCGATGTGTGATCCGGTCAACGAGCGCTACTGGATGGGCCCGCGCCCGGCGCTACACGGCAGCGACGACCCCGGCGGCCTCGACCTGTACGTCGGGGGGGTCGAGCACGCGGTCCTGCACCTGCTCTACGCCCGGTTCTGGCACAAGGTGCTGCACGACCTGGGGCACGTCAGCTCGGAGGAGCCCTACCGCCGGCTGTTCAACCAGGGTTACATCCAGGCTTACGCCTACACCGACGCGCGCGGACGCTACGTCCCCGCCGAGCAGGTGGTTGAGTCCGACGGGCGTTACCTTTACAACCGCGAACCGGTCAAGCGCGAGTACGGGAAGATGGGCAAGAGCCTGCGCAACGTGGTGACCCCGGACGAGATGTGCGAGGCCTACGGCGCCGACACATTCCGCGCCTACGAGATGTCCATGGGACCGTTGGATGCGTCCCGGCCCTGGGCGACCAAGGACGTCATCGGGCTGCAGCGTTTCCTGCAGCGGGTGTGGCGCAATCTGGTCGACGAGGACACCGGCGAGCTGCGTGTGACGTCTGAAACCCCGGACGAATCCACACTGAGAGTCGTGCACAAAGTGATCGCCGGGGTCCGCGAGGACTACGCGACGCTGCGTTGCAATACCGCGGTCGCCAAGCTCATCGAGCTGACCAACCACGTCACCAAGGTGTACGGCGGGCATGCCGGCACGCCACGCCAGGTCGCCGAGCCGTTGGTGCTGCTGCTCGCGCCGGTCTGCCCGCACATCGCCGAGGAACTGTGGGAGCGGCTCGGCCACGAAGGTTCGATGGCGCACGGGCCGTTTCCCGAGGCCGACGAGCGCTACCTGGTCGCCGACACCGTCGAGTACCCGATCCAGGTCAACGGCAAGGTGCGGGCCCGGGTCACCGTGTCGGCATCAGCAACGCGCGACGACGTGTGCCACGCCGCACTGACCGAACCCAAGGTGGTCGAACTGCTCGAGGGGGCGCAGCCGCGCAAGGTCATCGTCGTTTCCGGCCGCCTGGTCAATGTTGTCATCTAGGCAAATGACGGCTGCACCGGTGTAGTCGCGGGCTGATCGGGTAAGTCTGCAGTGGGAGCACTGGACGCGATACCGAGGAGGACCTATGGCAACCGGCGAGACCGGCTTCGACGACGTGACGTTCGACTTGATCTCGGTGCAATACCACTCACTGAAGGCGGGACATGACTACGGCCAGTACGTTCGCGACGCGGACAACGCCGGCCTGACCGACATCGCGGACTTCTTCCGAGAGGTGATGAAGCAGGACTCGGAACGGGCCGCGAGATGTCACGAGTTCCTGACCAGGATGTCCGGCAGCGACAAGGCAGGACCGGCGGTCACGTGACCTGAGAACGACGGGGCGGGACTCACCTCAAAGAGTCCCGCCCCGTCTCATGCGGTGTTGTTTACGACGCGACCTGCACGTGCTTGTTCGGGACGCAATGCGTCATGGTCTTGCCGGTGACGTCCCGAGGGCCGTTCTTGCCCAGGTTCTCCAGCCGCTGCTGCTCCGCTTCCGAGAGCTGCTGGGTCGGCAACGGCGGCAGATCACGCACGTCGTCGACGCTGATGCTCAGCCCGTCCCCGACCCGCTGGCCGAGCTCGTCTTCGACCATGAACAAGTGCCACACCATCCGCCGTTGCACCTCGGGGGTGGCCTGCCCGATGTTTTCAATGAAGTTGCGCACCAGGTCGTCGCGCTCCCAGTCCTCCATCAGCCGGAATCGCTCGCCGGCCTGCTGGTAGTCGTTGGTGCGTGGGATCCGCGCCCGGGTCAACCTGCCCTCAAGGACGGGTCCCAGCTCGTCGCGCCCGGGATGGTCGGCCTCGGCCAGCCCGCCCATGGTCGACGGCTCGTAGTTGACGTGCGGGTTCTCTCCACCGGTATCCACAAAGTAAGTCATCAGGCCGTCGCGCTGGTTGGTGGCGACCTTGGCGTTCTTGGGTGAGTTGACCGGCAGTTGCAGGTAGTTCGGGCCAACCCGGTAGCGCTGGGTGTCGCTGTAGGAGAAGGTTCGCCCGACCAGCATCTTGTCGTCGGAGAACTCCAGCCCATCGACCAGCACGCCGGTGCCGAAGCTGATCTGCTCGTTCTCCGCGAAGAAGTTCTCGACGTTGCGGTTGAGCTGCAGCGTGCCGACCTTCTTCGGCTCGTAGAGCTCCTCAGGCCACACCTTGGTGTCGTCCAGCGGGTCCCAGTCCAGCTCCGGGTGATCGTGGTCGTCCATCATCTGTACCAGCAGGTCCCACTCGGGGTAGTCGCCGCGCTCGATGGCCTCGTAGAGGTCCTTCGACGCGTGCCCCAGGTCGTTGGCCTGGATCGCGGCGGCGTCGGCCTCGGTGAGGCTGGCCACCCCACACGACGGCATCCAGTGGTACTTGACCAGCTTGGTCTCCCCGTCGGCGTTGACCCACCGGTAGGTGTTCACGCCAAACCCCTGCTGGTGACGGTAATCGGCCGGGATGCCCCGGGGGCTGAACAGGTTCACCAGCATGTGCATCGACTCCGGGGTCTGCGACATGAAGTCGAAGATCCGGGCCGGCTCCTGCCGGAAGGTCACGGGATCCGGCTTGAGAGCGTGGATCACGTCCGGGAACTTGATGGCGTCACGGATGAAGAACACCCCGAGGTTGTTGCCGACGAGGTCCCAGTTGCCGTCCTCGGTGTAGAACTTGATGGCGAACCCGCGCGGGTCGCGGGCCGTCTCCGACGAGTCCCGGCCACCGATCACCGTGGAGAACCGCAACGCCACATCGGTCTGCTTGCCCTCGGTCGAGAACAGCTTCGCCCGGGTATAGCGCTCGATCGGCTCGTCACCCCACTTGCCCGTGGCGGTGAACGTTCCGTACGCCAGGAATCCACGGGCGTGCACCACCCGCTCGGGGATTCGCTCGCGGTCGAAGTGGCTGATCTTCTCCAGGAACTGGTAATTCTCCAGGGTGGCCGGTCCGCGGGCACCGATGGTGCGCTCGTTCTGGTTGTCGTGGATCGGGTGGCCCTGCCGGTTCGTCAGAATGCGCTGCTCACTGCTTGACACGTCCTCATCCTCTCGAGGTCTGTTCTGTGCTCGGCGCCGCCCGGCCGGACTGCGACCGGACGGCGCCGGATCGTAGGTTCAGCGGTTGCCCGACATCGCCTCGCGGACCATGTCTTTGGTCCGGTCGAACAGCGACACCACCGGCCCAGTGACGGTGTTCGCCGTAGCGGATTGGACTCCCGGATGCGGATGTGTCGGCGCTACCGCCTCGGCTGCGCGGACCATGCTCACCAGGGGTTGCAGCTGCGCCCCCGAGACTTCCCGGCGCAGGTAGCGGAACTCGTAGGCCTCCTCATGATGTGCATGCATCAGCACGCTGGTCCGCAGCTCGGCAAGCAACGACGGGAACTCGGCGGCGTCCGGGCCGAGATCTTCGAGTTTCGCGAGCATCTGCTTGGCCTCGCGTTCCTCGGAGAGCCGGTCGTCGACGATGTCACTGCCGCCGTGCACCCCGGTGCGCACCAGCGGGTGGATCAGTTGCTCCTCAGCGGTCTCGTGCACTGCGAGCAGCTTCACCAGCCGCTCGAATGCGTCCCGGCGCGTCTGTCCGGTGGACTTCTCCACCTCGGTGAACAGATCCCGGATCTGCATGTGCTGGCCGATCAGGAACTCGACGACGTCGTGCGCCGCGTCCACCCCGTCTTTTTGCGGTGTCTGTGTCGTTGCCATGGTGTCACCTCAGGCCTTACTGCTCGTGCGCTGGCGCAACTCGGGCCGCGGGTGCGGGCCCTCGCTCTCCATCCGGTAGTCGGTGTCGAACATCGAGTTGTGCTCGTCGATGACGCGCTCGCTGGGCGGGTGTTCGCCGCCCATCAGGGCGTCCTGCATCTTCTGGAACCGCTCGTGCGCTTCGCTGACGAAACCGGTGCCCAGCGTCGTCAGATCCACCTGGGTATCGAGCAGCTCGCGCAGGTAAGCCTTGTTGGGTTCGAAGGTCAGCACGTTGGGCAGCTCCGGAGCGAGCACCTCGGCAGGGTCGCGCCCATCGTGCTGACGCATCAGGTCGCACGCCGCATGCAGATGCTCGAGCTCCATGTTCAGGTGCAGCTCCCAGATCGCCTTGACCTTGCGGTCGGACTCCTGCTCCATGAACGAGTAGTAGAGGTAACACTCGTTGTACTCGTGGTTGACCAGCCGCTCCCACCAGGTCTCCCCCGGGTCGAGCATCGACTCGTAGTGCGTGACGTGCTCCTCCTCGACCATCGCGATCTCCTGGTAGAGCTGGCGCGCGATCGGCTCCATGTACTGCGGGCCGACGTTGAGGTAGAAGTTCATCGTCTGCTGCTCGGCAGACAAGATCGTCAAAGCGTGCAGCTTCGAGATCGGGGCCGCGGCGCTGCGGTCGTATGGCTTGCGCACGTTGTCGATCGGGTGCCGGTGGTGGTAACGGGTGGGCCGGCCCGGCATCACCTCGGTGAGCTGGTCGACGATCTTCTCCGCCTTCCGGTGCTGCACCATCTCGTAAAGATTCGCGTACCGGTACAGGTGGTCGAAGTCCTCCAGCACGCCGAACTCGTAGCACTGCGTCAGGTAGGGGTCGGGTTCCATCCGGGCGACCCACGCTGTGAGGTCGACTGCCACCTGCTCGTAGGAGATGGTCGTCTCCAGGGGCGATGACGAACCGGGCAGCAACCAGTTGACGGCCTTCTGCTGTTGCTGTTCGAGGTAGCGGACCTCGGCCAGCTTGTGCTTGACCTCCATGTCCGGGCAGACCCGGGCGAAGTGATGACTGAACATCAGCGCCTCGACCTCGATGCCGTTCATCGTGATGATGCGGCACTTGGTGTACGGGTCGCTGTGATCGGGATCCACGGGATCGACGTTGAGCTCTCGCCAGCTGCGGAGCTGCTTGTCCAGCGGGATACCGCGCTGTTCCAGTGGGTTGAAAGTCATAGGGTTCCCAAGTCATGGTGGGGCGGTTGGACCCCACCCGCCTACCCGGTGGGGGATCCCCTAAAACGCCGACGAGCCTGCTCACGCTTTTCTTGTTACCGTTGGGTTCGGTCCAGTAGCGCGGCCATCCACAGCGACTCGTTGGGTGGAGTGACATGGCGCCAGACCACTTCGTCGACACCGGCAGCACAGTTTCGGGCATTCTTACGCCCGGGCAGGTGCGTGACGTACCGGTCGCTGAGGCCAACCGTCGAGGCACCTGCCGCGTCGGATTTCGCGGTCGTGCGGCCAGCAGGGCTGCCACGGGGAGCGACGAGGCTGCGGCGAGGGCCAGGTTCCCGGTGGCGCCGGTGCTCACGGCGGTGTGGTGTCGCTCAGTGGGAACCACCTGGACCATCGAGCTCCACAAGCTGGACCGGGGCATGGCGCTGGGGACGACCGTCGATTGGATCAGCTCGGGCGTACCGACGTCTCAGCGCCAACCCCCCGAGGACATGGCCCGCGAGTTGCTTGCTGGCCGGGGGCTGGCGCTCTACCTGGATCCGACCGCGGGGCCCTGCACGCACAGTCGGTACAGCATCGGCTATGTATGCGCCGACGCCCAGGTGGTCGCCCTGGCGCAGGGCCTACGCGAGGTCGCTGCCACGGCTGGGACCCACCCCGTAACGCTGGCCGTGCGGCAAATCGCGGCCGAGTTCTCTGCAGCTGATTGAGGAGGATGAGCCGGTGAAGCGCCGCAAGCTGCTGGCGCACGGGGCTGCCGTGCTGTCCGGCACCGCAGTGCTTGCAGCCGACAGTGCGGAATGGGTGTCCAGCCCTACCCACACGCCGGCACCCAGCAACATCGGGATGGCCGATGTCGAGCAAGTCGAGGCAGCTACCAGGGCGATGCGCGCCCTGGACTACCAGTTCGGTGGCGGCGCATGCCGTGACGCGGTCGTTGCCCAGCTGTCGTGGGCACAACGCCTGCTGTCCGCCTCGAGTACTGACGGGGTGCGGACGCGGCTGTTCCGGGCGCTGGCGGACATGCAAAACGTGGCCGGATGGACCTCCTTCGACGTGGGGTTACTGGACTCCTCGCGCAAGCACTTCGCCATCGCACTGGAATACGCCAAGCAGTCCGGTGACCTGGACCTGCTGTCCAACATCATGTATCGGATCGGCCGGGTCTTCCTGCACCACGGAGCACCCCATGAGGCGCTCATGTGGTTCCAGCAGGGCCAGCGCCCCGCGCAAGACTCCCGATCGGAGCTGGCCGTCGCGGTGCTGTGCGGTAACGAAGCGTGGGCCTACGCGATGATGGGCGACGGCGCGCAGGCCACGAAACTGCTCGGCCGCTCGCGGGACGAACTGGCCAGGGCCGATCTGTCCAAGGCGCCGGACTGGGCCCGGTTCTACAACGAGACCGACATGCACGCGATGACCGGCACGGTGCACACCGTGCTGTCAGCCTTCGACATCAAGCACGCGGCCATCGCCATCCCCGCGATCAACCAATCCCTGGTCCACTATGACGAATCGATGAGCCGTAGCCGG
Source organism: Actinomycetota bacterium (assembly GCA_030863015.1). Lineage (GTDB taxonomy): Bacteria > Actinomycetota > Actinomycetes > Mycobacteriales > Pseudonocardiaceae. Next base: position 507 of record JALZCO010000192.1, on the reverse strand, counting down.
ACCTTCATGCTCACCGCACTGGCCACCAACCACCTGCGCCAAGGCGACGTCGACCACGGCGTCCGGATCGGTCGGGACGCCGTGACACTGGCCACCGGACTGCAGTCCAAACGGGTGACCGACCGGCTGAGACCGTTGGAGCTCGCGGCAGCGGCATCGAACAACTCGGATTCCCATCAGCTCGCTGACCTGATCCGCCGGCACCGCTGGCCGGTCCGGCCGTCAGGACGCCTGGTTGGCAGCGCTGATGGCCGCGAGCTCGGGGCTGCCCGAGGTCGCTGAGCGGATGGTCAGGACGGTATCCAGTTCGGTTATGGCGAGGACGCGGCGGATCCGCGGTCCAGGCCGGTTGAGGATGAGTCGCCCACCGGTGGCGCGGAGTTGGTCATCGGCGCGGACGAACACCTCCAGGCCCGTGGCGCTGAGGAACTCGAGTTTGACCAGGTCGAGCACGATCTCCTGAACTCCATCCCGACAGAGCTCATCGAGAACCCGCTGCAGATAGGG
>JALZCO010000511.1 GCA_030863015.1 Actinomycetota bacterium | reverse complement strand
CATCGGGAGTTCGAGGCTTGGAGCGGGTCGGGGGTTGGGAGCGGGTGATCGCCTGGGCGCGGGCCCGCCAGGCACGGGAGGTGACTCCGGTTCATTGACGGCGCGACGGTACGCAACCGTGTATTGGGAGCTTGTGATTCCCAAGCTCATGATTCGGCGGTGGCCGAGGTGGGTTTGATGCTGGCTGTGGCGGTGTGAATGCGGGGGTGTCGCCGCGGCGGTGGCGTGCACCTGCGAGTCACCATTCCCTACACCGCGCTACTGGGCTGCGATGACCAACCCGGTGAGATCGCCGGCTACAGACCTATCCCCGCCGCGGTAGCCCGGGATCTGGCCGCCGCAGGCACCTGGCGGCGCATCCTCACCGACCCCACCTCAAACCGCCCCTGGACTACGGCACCACCCGCTACCGCCCACCAGAACACCTCCTCGCCGGACTCGTCATCACCAGAGACCACACCTGCCAATTCGCCGGCTGCCGGATACCCGCGCACCGCTGCGACCTCGGTTGGTGCGCTGAACGTATGGACCCGAACACCATCACGCGGTCCGCGAGTGTCCTACGCCGCGCTCGCCGGTCAAGGACGATGACGACCGGGAGACCCCTGCACCCGGACGCCGCCGCTACGCGGTCACTATCGCGATCCTTGACAGGCCGCACCCGACGCAGAGCGGGCCGTTGATCAGGTGAAGGGGGAAGTGCGCGAGGACCGCTCACTCGACAGGGTGGCGTCGATGTGTCAACGCCACAACGCGGGGTACGCACGGTGCATCACGCATAACCGGTACCGGCGGCATCGAATTTGCATTGGCTCGCCGCAACAGACTTAGCGCCAGTTCATACGTTCGGAGGCGGTGAGCAATGGCTGACGACCTCGACCCACCCCGATGACCTGCGCACCCAGCGCCGCCGCGAGCTGGGCCTGCGTCTGGGTGAGTGACCCGTGCGGGTGGTGGTCATCGCGCTGGCGATTCGGGCGCTGGTGTTTCTGACAGCCGCGGCGTTGATCGTGTCGGCTGCATCGGCGATTCTGTAACTTCCCGATCTTCCGCAGCGATGAACAGCGGGGGGTGGCCGCATGAGCCGATGGGACTGGGTCGTGGACGCACTCTGGTACGTCCTGGCCATCGCGGCGCCACTGGCGATGGCGGTGCTGCTCGTCATGGGTGGCCTGGAGACTCGCTGACCGCCCCACCCGGATGACACAGCGATAGCCGCGAACATCAAGGGCACAGCCGGCATCGACTCTATCGTCGATACCGCTGACGCTGACACCATCAACGCGGGTCCTGGTGACGACCTTGTCAACGGCTTCGGTGCCGACGACAACATCAACGGAGGCCCTGGCAGGGACAGCATCCAGGGAGGTGTCGGCGACGACTCCGTCCAGGGGGCAGCGGCCACGACACCATCAACGTCCTGAGTGAAGCCACCGACCGTGTTGGGTGCGGTAGCGGTACCGACGTCGTCATCGCCGGTCCGGAAGATCTAGTCGCCAAGTACTGCGAGCTGGTCACCGCGCGCAACCACCACAGACACCAACGCCGACGACGTCACCACCGCCGCTACCGGGCGAGGAGTCACCACCGGGCGACGGGAGCGGATCGGGCTCAGGGAGCTCGGGCTCAGGATCATCGTAGACGGCGAACGGTCACATCACGCGGTTTGTGGCCAACCGTTGTGGACGGAAGACACGTGTGCAGTGGATCTATTGCACGTGCCCAAATGCCGCCGACACCACCAAATCAAACAGACCCCCGGCTGGTCAGTGACCCACCACCCTGATGGCTGCACCACCTGGACCACCCCACCGGACACATCTACCACTCCCCACCGCCAGCACTGACCGACCCCGAACCACTCCCCACACCTCTATAGGCGACCCGGACCAACCCCCGCCCTTCTGACTCACCACCGACTTGTGTAAGTGTCCGTGAAGGATGGCGCCCCGCCCCGGGCGAGCGCGGACGCTCATGGCGGCACCGGTCCGTCGTCGGGTACCGGTCCCGCTGTGTCGACTTGCTCAGGCAGCAGCGGCGAGATCGCGATGTCCTGGATGGGCGTATCCGGGAGCGCAGCGTGCACCGCGCGGACGCCTGGCCGGGCCGCCACGGCCTGCAGCGCCTCGCCATCACCGAACACCAGTAAGGCCAGCACGCAGGCGCAGCCACCGCGCAGCTGCGTGGCCTCCGCGACGGCTACGGCTGCGGACCGACCGCCTGGCGCCTCTCGGACCGCAACGGCGGCGCGGTCCTGCGCCGCAGATCGCAGAGCCTCGGTGAGTTCGGCGATCGGCCGCTGTCCGGGCACATCACGAAAGATCAACGCGGTCTGCACCCGCGGCAGCGGAACGCGCAGCACCACCCGTGAGAGCCGGACACCGTGAGCCAACTCAGCGGCACGCCCAGGCGTGAGGTAGCTGTCCAGCTGCACCAGCGCCCAAACCGATCCCGCTTCTGTAGCGGGCAGCGAGGCACCAGCCCGCCGCAGGTACTCCGCGACCGGCTCACCGGCCTCAGGCCCAAGCCGCTGCACACCGGTCACCGGCAACGGTTCGCCCGAGCGTCCCACCACCACGACCGCGACACCAAGTGCTGCGACCAGCACTGCCAACACCGCCCAGCGGGCCCGCCGCGGCATCGGCTACGCCTCGGCAGCCAGCAGGTCCAAGGCGCCGCGCAGGTCGTCAGGATCCGGGCTGGTGAATTCCATCCAGTGATCGTCAGCGGGATGCGGGAAACCCAGCCGCGCGGCGTGTAACCACTGCCGGTTCAGTCCGAGCCGCTGCGCCAGCGCGGGATCCGCACCATAGGTCAGGTCGCCACAACACGGGTGGCGCAAAGCGGCGAAGTGCACCCGGATCTGGTGGGTACGACCGGTCTCCAGTGTGACGTCGCACAGCGACGCGGCCCGGAAGGCTTCGATCACCTGATAGTGCGTCACCGAGGGTTTGCCTCCGGCCACCACCGCAAAACGCCAGTCGTGCTTGGGGTGCCGGTCGATCGGAGCGTCAATGGTGCCCCGGCTGGGGTCCGGGTGGCCCTGTACCAGCGCCCGATAGTGCTTGGCGACCATACGATCCCGGAATGCCCGCTTCAGCGCTGAGTAGCCGCGCTCGGACTTGGCGACCACCATCAGACCGCTGGTACCGACGTCGAGCCGGTGCACCACACCCTGGCGTTCGGCCGCACCGGAGGTCGCCACCTGGATGCCAGCCGCGGCTAGACCACCGAGCACGGTCGGCCCCACCCAGCCGGGGCTCGGGTGCGCGGCCACCCCGACCGGCTTGTCCACCACCACCAGGTCCGCGTCGTCGTGCAGCACCCGCAACTCGGCCACCGGCTCGATCAGTACTTGAGGCCGTTGCGGCTCAGGCAGAGTCACCTCGAGCCGTGTACCAGTGGTGAGGCGATCAGACTTGCTGACTTGACTTCCGTCGACCAACACCGCACCGGCCTCAGTCAGTTCGGCTACCACGGTGCGGGACAGCCCCAGTAGTCGCGCCACCCCGGCGTCCACCCGCATACCGTCGAGCCCGTCGGGCACCGGCAACGTCCGCCGGACCTCACTCACTTCGAGCCCCAGGTGCTGCGGCTGCCGTCGAAGTCCCGACCGGTGGCGGCAAGCAGGACCAGTATCACGCCACCACACACGATTGCTGAATCCGCAAGGTTGAACACCGGCCACACGCTGCCGTCCGGCGCCAACAGTGACAGGAAGTCCACCACATGCCCGCGCAACGGGCCAGGGGCGCGCAGCAGCCGGTCCACCAGGTTCCCCAGCGCTCCGCCCAGTACCAGCCCGAGTCCCAAGGCCCAGCCGGGCGAACGCAGCCGGGGTGCCAAGCGGACGATCGCCACCACAACGCCCAGGGCGATCAGCGACAGCAGCCAGGTGAACCCGGTCGCCATCGAGAACGCCGCACCCGGGTTGCGGTAGACGATGAGGTATAGGCCGCCGCCCAACAGCTCCACCGGCGGACGACCTTCCAGGACGGCCACCACGACGATCTTGCTCAGCACGTCCAGTACCAGCGTGCCGGCAGCGGTGGCGGCCAGCAGACCGGTCCGACGGTGTCCTGG
>JALZCO010000478.1 GCA_030863015.1 Actinomycetota bacterium | reverse complement strand
CAGCCGGGCCAGCTCCCCTTCGAGGTCCTCGACGACGAACGCGAGGATCAGGCCGCCGACGTGATCGTTTCGTTGGTCTTCAGGCAGCGACTCAAGACCCCTGCGCAGGAAAGCGACGTTCATCCCTGCGTCCGCACGAGTCAGCGATGCGAAGCCGTCGGCTGCCATCTCCTCGTGGAAACCGAAGTGATCAACCAGAAAGGCGCTGGATGCCGCGACGTCCTCCACGTTCAAAGCGACGGCGGAAGCGGTGATGCGCATGGGTCCTCCTCGCGCGATGGAGGCGAGCACGCCAGCGTAACGATCATCGTACAATGTATATCGTACAGTGTACGGCATGGCACCATGTTCTGGTGTTCATCGAACGCAGCAGCGCCGGCGACCCGGCTCGCACTCTTGAGCTGCTCTGGCGAGTGTCCGCCACGACATCACGACGCGGACCACGCCAAGGCCTGAGCATCGATGCTGTGGTGAGTGCGGCGACGACGCTGGCCGACGGCGAAGGCCTGGCAGCCGTGACGATGCGGCGGGTGGCCCAGGCGCTGGGAGTGGCGCCGATGACGTTGTACACCTACGTCCCGAGTAAGGCCGAACTGTTGGATCTGATGCTCGACGCCGCCTACACGCAGATGCCCCGTACCGGCACGACGGGACAGCTGTGGCGGCGGCGCGTGACCGCCGTCGCCGAGGAGAACAGGGCGTTGTTCGAGGCGCATCCTTGGGCAGCCACTGTCTCCACCGTCAGACCACCACTCGGTCCGGGGCTGATGGCTAAATACGAGCACGAGCTGTCAGCGTTGGACGGCCTCGGTCTCGAGGACGTCGAGATGGATGCCGCACTGACCCATCTGCTCAGTTTCGTCCAAAGCTGCGCTCGCGACGCCACTGCCGCCCGCATATCCCAGCAGGACAGCGCAATGGACGACGAGCAGTGGTGGGCGGCCAACGCGCCGCTGCTGGCCAGGGTCTTCAACGCCGACGCCTATCCGATCGCCGCCCGCGTCGGTGCCGCGGCTGGCGCCGCGTATGGCAGTGCGTACAACCCTGAGCACGCTTACGACTTCGGTCTCCAGCGTGTCCTCGACGGACTCGCCGCCATCATCGAGAGCTGACCACTCGAGCGCCGGTCCGCGATGGTCGGTTCATTGGGTGAGTACGTCGGTGAGCGCGTCGAGCCCGTAATCGAGGTCGTCGCGGGTGATCACCAGCGGCGGCGCGATACGCACCGCCGTGGTATGGGTTTCCTTGCAGAGCACGCCGCGGGTCATTAACGCCTCGGCCACCATCCGCCCAGTCGGCCCCCCGGCAGCGATGTGCACCCCGGCCCACAGTCCCCGGCCGGTGACCCGCGCGACCCCGTGCCCGATCAGCTTGGCCAGCCGGTCGTGCAGGTGCGCGCCCAGTTCTCGTGAGCGGGTCTGGAACTCTCCGGTGGCCAGCAGCTCGATCACCGCAAGACCCACCGCGCAGGCCAACGGGTTACCCCCGAAGGTCGACCCGTGTTCTCCGGGCCGAAGCACACCTAATACGGAACGCCTGCCGACCACCGCCGAAACCGGCAGAATCCCCCCGCCCAGCGCTTTGCCGAGGGTGTACAGGTCGGCCCGCACCCCTTCGTGGTCCAGGGCCAGCAACTCCCCGGTGCGGGCGAGCCCGGATTGGATCTCGTCGGCGATTAGCAGCACGCCCGCGTCATCGCAGGCGGCGCGGACCGCGGCGAGGTAACCCAACGGGGGTACCAGAACTCCTGCCTCGCCCTGCACCGGCTCAACGAGGACGGCCGCCGTCCGGGCCGTGATCGCGCCGTGCAAGGCATCGAGGTCTCCGTAGGGCACCACCACGAAGCCCGGGGTGAACGGGCCGAACCCGGCGCGAGCGATCTCGTCGGTGGAGAACGAGACAATCGTGGTGGTACGGCCGTGGAAGTTACCGCCGGCCACCACGATCTCCGCGGTACCGTCCGGAACACCCTTGACCCGGTGAGCCCACAACCGGGCCACCTTGATTGCGGACTCGACGGCTTCGGCTCCGGAGTTCATCGGGAGCACCATCTCGGTCGCGGTCAGCTCGGCGAGCTCGCGGCAAAATGCACCGAGCAGATCATGGTGAAAGGCACGTGAGGACAGAGTCACCCTTCCCAGCTGGTTCATTGCGGCGGCTACCAAGGCGGGATGCCGGTGCCCAAAGTTCAACGCCGAGTAGCCGGCGAGGAAATCCAGGTAACGGCGGCCGGTCACGTCAGTGACCCAGGCACCTTCACCTGTGGCGATCACCACGGGCAGTGGGTGATAGTTGTGTGTGCTCC
>JALZCO010000017.1 GCA_030863015.1 Actinomycetota bacterium | reverse complement strand
ATGCTCGCCTTGGCCGTGTCGATATAAATTGGTGCAACATCATCCGACAATGAGCGTCGGCACCGGACATCGAGGGCCTCACAAGCATCGCAGTGCGGGTCGGGACGCAGCCAGGGTAGGAGCTTGGGGTACGTCCGGGAAAGCACGGGTGGTGTGTTGACGCTGTGCCATCGCATGTACGTTGAGTGATCGGGTGTCCGTCAGTGACAGCGCTGCCAGTGACAACGTTATGTGGATGCGGGACACTTGAATACACCGGAGGTGCGTCATGGCCACAGACGATCCTGCTGAGGCATCTCGTGGTTCTACGGCTGGTCAAAGTGGCAGCCCCACGGCTCGCCGCATCGTCTTAGGTGCACGCCTGCGCCGACTGCGGGAGGCCGCCGAGATCTCACGCGCAGAGGCCGGGTATGCCATCCGCGGTTCGGAATCGAAGATCAGCCGGCTCGAGCTCGGCAGGGTCAGCTTCAAGCCCCGGGACGTGGCCGATCTGCTCACCATGTACGGGGTAACGGATCCCGAGGAACGCGAAGTGTTCCTGGACATGGCCAAGGCGTCCAACGAGCCCGGCTGGTGGCATCGCTACACCGATTCGCTGGCCGACTGGTTTCAGGACTACCTCGGGTTGGAGGAGTCCGCGTCCCGGATCAACACCTACGAGCTGCAGTTCCTGCCTGGCCTGATGCAGACCGAGGACTACGCGAGGGCCATCGCTACCCGCGGCTGGTTCCAGGTGGCGAGCCGCAGAGCAGAAACTCAGGTCACGATGCGGATGCAGCGGCAGGCACTGCTTGCCGGGTCGGATGCACCCAAGCTGTGGGCGGTGATCGACGAGTCCGTGCTGCACCGGCCGATCGGGGGCAGGCGGGTGATGCTGGCCCAGATCGAGCACCTCCTCGAACTCACCAAGCGGCCCAACATCACCCTGCAGGTTGTGCCTTACCAACTCAGTGGGTACGGCGCTGAGGGCTCGTTCACGATGCTGCGCTTCCCCCTGCCGGAGCTGCCGGATGTGGTGTACATCGAGCATCTCAATGGCGCGCTTTATCTGGATAAACGATCCGAGACTGAGCTGTACGCCAGGGTCTTCGACCGGCTGACGGTGGACGCCAAGACTCCAGACCACACCAGGCAACTACTGGCGAAGATGCGCGCTGAGCTCAGCGGCTGAGTCGGAGTCCGCGCATGACCCCGAAGCCGGCCTCACGCCAAAGCCTCGGCACGCATGTTGGTGGCATCCAGGACCGCTCACCCATATGTGCACGTGCATTTGAAGCGTGCGTCAGCACGTGCTACCTTCAGGCCTGATGCACGTGCAGATGCACTCATCAGAGCGGAGGTAACTATGTCGAAGTCGATTCGCAATGGTACGTCTGCCATTCGACTTGCCGGAGTGACCTGGCGCAAAAGCAGGTACAGCGGGCAGCTCGGCAACTGCGTGGAGACCGCAGCCCTGGACAGCGGGGAAATCGCATTCCGCAACTCGCGTTATCCGAGTGGCCCGGCGCTGATCTTCACGCGCGATGAGATGGCCGCCTTCTTGGCGGGCGCCAAGGACGGCGAATTCGACGATCTCGCCGGCTAGGCCAGCAGATCCGAGGTCTCGCAATTAGTCCACCGAATAGTCCGAGCGCCAGGACGCGGAAGATGAACGAAGCGAGGACCCGAGCGAAGTTCATGACGTGGTTCACCTGCGAATTTGACCGTACCGATCATGCGATCAGCGATGACAACATGGCAATCGGGTTTTCGGTCGGTGCAGGCCGATATGCGGCGCTCTGCGGTACCACGGTGTGCGTCTCGTCCTTAATGAGCCCACCGGGTCGTCGTTGTCCGTCATGCGAGGCCATCGTGCAGCGGCTTGGCGATGAATCGTTGCCTTACAAGGCCGGAGTACTCGCCCATTACCTCGGGCGTCGCCGGCACCGCGACGGCACCACGGGTCTATGAATCGACGAGGTGGTTTCGGCACCGGCGAGTTCTCGGCCGCTCCCGTACCGGCGGTTCTCGCTGGCCCGACGGCCAACTCAAGCCACGGCGGAGCCGGGGAGCACCTCGAATGCCCCGGCTGCGCCGTGCCCCACGAATGACCAGCCTCCCCCTCGATGTGCCAGGTCAGTGAACTTCACAGTGGCGGGGCAAGCATGAGCCACGCTGCGGCACTGGCCGCTCGCTACCGACCTGGGACGGATGCAGACGCATGCACCCGGTACATCTCGTTCCATTACCGGTTCGGACCGCGGTCGATGCGGTCGGTGCCTTCTGTGGGACGTTGCTGTCCCTGCCGAAGCTGGACACCGTCGAGTCCGGTCAGGGCGAGCCGTGCCCGATGTGTGTGCTTCAGCACGCCACCACAACCCAGGCCCCGCGGAGCGAGACGGACTACAGCACGTTGGGCTGGCCGGTGCAGCTGCAGGGTGATCAGCTAGTGCTACCGCTAGGGCATTGCGCCATGGCACTGCTCGTGCCAGTGGATCTGACCGCGGCAATCACGCCCATCTTGGCGGCACTTGATCGCCTAATGCCGGTCCTGGTCCACCCAAACGCTCCTGGGTGCGGCGTGGTCATCGCAGGTGAGCCCTACGGCGTACCACTGCCCTGGCCGGAAACGGTGCAGGTGGTCCCCGGGATGCTGCCGCTACCCCCCAGCCGGACCCCCCACGGGCCGGTGCACTGGTATCAACAAGCACCACACCATCCGCTGGCCACCTGCCGGGAGATCGACGTCTTCTCGGCGATGCGCACCGCCGGGCCGGCCGCGCACAAGCAGAGCGGAGCTCACAGGCCGCGGTAGTCGCGAGGGCTGAACCGGGGGCCGAAGCGGGGACGACGGAACCCGGAGGCCTCGATATAGCGCACCGCCCGGTGTCGCTGCGGCAGGTAGGGCGCAAGAACGCCGAGCATGCCTTCGTCGTCCAGTGGCTTGCCCAGTAGGGCGTAACCGACGACGGAAGGAATGTGGAAGTCGCCGACGCTCACCGCATCAGCGTCTCCCCAGGCCCTTTGGGCCACCTCGGCGGCCGTCCAGATGCCGATCCCTGGGACCTTGCGCAGCAGGTCACGACCGGCCTTACCACTCAGTGCAACCGCACCCTCCAGCCGGTGCGCCACCGCAGCCGCCGCCAGCAGAGTCCGGCGCCGCGCGTGATCCACCCCGGCGCGGTGCCACTCCCAGTCAGGGATGGCGCGCACTGCCGCCGGGCTGGGCGGTACCCGTAGTTCGCCGGGGCCCGGTGCCCGTTGCCCGAACCGCCAGCACAGCTCGCGCCAGGAGCGCCGAGCCTCGATACCGGTGACCTTCTGCTCCAGCACGGCAGGCACCAGCACATCCCACACCCGGTAGGTGGCACCCAAGCGCAGGCCTGGCATCCGGTGCCGAGCCTGCGAGATCAGCCCGTGGTGCGCGACGAAAGCACTATCGTCATCGTCGGCACCGAGCAACGCCGGCAGCCCGTCCAGCGCCCAGGTCGCACCCGGTCCCCATGCGGTTGCGTGCACGGTGCCGTTGTCCCGGCGCAGCGCCAGGGTGGCAGCACCTGCCGGCGTGGTGCTTGCGCGCCACACGGTGGCGTCGGCGTCCACCCGCATCGTGGGATCACCCCGGCCACGGCGCAGCGGGGCCAGCACCGCGCGAAGATCCAGTGGGCGCTCGGGCGTCCAAGACCGGTGCGAGCAGGTCTGGGGATCAATGCTTCGACCCTGCGAGCAGGTCTCAGACATCGGCGGAGAAGCGCACGCCATCGTCAGGAAGCACGACGCCCGGCCAGACCCGCAGGCCATTGCGCAACTCGCAGCGCGCGCCGACCACCGCGCCGTCGCCGACCACCGCATCGTGCAGGACCGCGCCCGCCCCCACTTGCGCACCTACGCCCAGCACGCTGCGCTGCACATCTGCGCCGCCGGCGACGCGCGCGCAATCCATCAGCACCGAGCCGTACACCTGCGCTCCACCCTCCACCACGGCCCCCGCACCCACCACCGAACCACCTCCGACCCGCGCCTGCGCATGCACGGTAGCGTCCGGCAGCAACAGCGCGTCCCCCACGGGCCCGGGTAGCTCGGGCGAAGGAGCCAACCCACGCACGAGATCGGCGGAGCCCTGCACAAAAGCCGCTGGAGTGCCCAGATCCAGCCAGTAGGAAGCGTCCACGTGAGCGTGCAGGCGAGCCCCGGCCGCCAACAACCCTGGGAAGGTCTCGCGCTCCACCGACACCGGACGCCCGACCGGGATCGAGTCGATCACCTCCCGACGAAACACGTAGCAACCGGCGTTGATCTGGTCGGTCGGGGGGGCGTCTGTCTTCTCCACGAACCCGAGCACTTCACCATCCGGACTGGTCGGTACGCAGCCGAAAGCCCGAGGATCGGGTACGCGCACGAGGTGCAGCGTCACGTCCGCCCGTGCAGCGCGATGGGTTTGCACCACCTCGGCCGGGTCCAAACCGGACAGCACGTCACCGTTGAACACCAGCACTGTGGGCTCACTCAACGCAGCCGCAACGTTGCGGATCCCGCCTCCGGTGCCCAACGGCTCATCTTCGACGATGTAGTCCAATTTCAGGCCCATTGCGGACCCATCACCGAAATGGGCCGCGAACACTTCGGCGCGATACGAGGTGCCCAACACCACGCGCCGCACCCCAGCGGCGCGGATACGTCCCAGAAGGTGGGTAAGGAACGGCACACCCGCAGTGGGCAGCATCGGTTTGGGCGCGGACAGGGTCAGTGGCCTCATCCGGGTGCCCAGCCCTCCAACCAGCACCACGGCCTCGACACCGGGCAGCGGTGCCGGCGCGGTGGGGCGTAACACCATGGCACTGTCTCCTCGACGGTTTAGCACCTATCGCGGGTGCGACTAGGGCGTGTCCCGCAGATCTTCAGGTGCGGACAGCTTTCCTGTTCCCGAACTCAACAGCAGAGCTGCCCAGGCTGTGCCGATACCTCTCCTGTTGAGTTCGAGGGGCTGAGAGCAGTTAAACCCTGCTCAGAGATCTACGGGACATCCTCTAGTGTGGCCGCTGAATGCTTCGACGCGTGCGGCGGGCCACCGAGGCGGTGCACACGTGGCGACGCAGGAGCGACAGGAGGCGCACCCGTGGACGCTCTCGAGCGCGCGGAGCAGGTGCTGGCGCGCGCCCGGGCCCGCCGGGCCGACATCATCACTCCTGATTCGGCGACCTCTCCAATGGACCAGGCCAACACCGTGCAGATCCCGCTGACGCTCGTGGCTTCGCCGGACCCGCACGTGGCCGAACCCGATGACACGATCATCGTGCCGAATGCTGTCTTCAGCCGGGCACTGCCTCTGCCTGCACACCGAGACGCCGGTCCAAAGCGTCCACACCGCTAAACGATCGGCGCACCCAGGGCGTTGCTCGACATCCCAGCCGCAAGCGTGTGTCGAGCACGGCGGCAAGGTTCCGCCCATGCCGTGGTGTAGGGGGAACCGCCTGCCGAACGTCGAACGGGTGAGCGAACTTCACGGATGTTGAGCTGCGGTTCCGGTACAACCTCAGTGATTTTGCCCCGTAACGGGAGCGCTCGGAGGCGGGATGGTGGGCCAAACGGGTGACAGCAGGGGCGAGTATGGTGCTCGACCGTGATAGTTGATCAACATCGAGCGACTGCATGTAGCACCCCGTCGAGTCCGCCTCACAGCCATCGTCGCTACTGCTGTGCTCTGGCCCTGCCGGGATCCAGCGTGCCCGCGTCGGCGGCCGCCGACCCTCGAGCGGTGCCCACGAAACGTGGCGACGAGGTTCTGGCTGAACTCCAGCGCCAGCAGGTAAGTGGGCCTGCAGAAGGGCAACGGTGGCGGGTGCCATCAGAAGCGGAGCGGGATTTGAGGCGCGACTACTCCCATTGGGTGGATTCATGCGGATGAAATTGCTGTGCGCACGACTCAGCCATTTCCACACCGGCTCTTACCTGACGCAACAGTCACGGCGATTCAGCGTGTCGACAGTATGAGAGACACGAGGCGTGCTGCAGCTCCGCAGGCGAGTCAAGAAGCAGCATCGAGGATAAGCACGTCGGCGGACAGCTCGCACGTGCCGACCGAGAAGAACCCTCCACGCATCAATACTACCGTGGTGCATTCCGCTCGGTTCTGGAACTATTTGCTGGGCGGTAAGGACAACTATGCCGTCGACCGGAAGGCCGCAGAACAAATTCTTGCTCTCGTTCCGAGTCTCCGCGATACTGTCCGCGCTGAACGGGGATTCTTGGCCCGCGCGGTCCGGCACCTCGCAGGCAGTGCTGGAATTCACCAGTTCCTGGACATCGGAACTGGCCTGCCGTCAGCCAACAACACTCACGAAATCGCCCAAGCGACCGCACCGGAGTGTCGCATCGTCTATGTCGACAATGATCCCTTGATCATGGCTCACGCGCGCGCTCTGCTCACCAGCACCCCAGAAGGCGCTACGGACTACGTTCACGCCGACCTTTGCAAACCAGACACGATTTTGCAGGAAGCCGCCCGAACGCTGGACTTCACCCAACCAGTTGGACTCATGCTGTTAGGGATTCTGAACTTTATCACGGATACCAGCGAGGCTCACGCTATTGTCGACCGGCTCCTAGCCGCCCTACCTTCGGGTAGTTACCTGGTGATATCCCACCCCACTGCCGAGATCGACGGTGAGGAAATGAAAGAAGCCATGCGGCTTTGGAACCAGAGCGGTGCAGCCCCGATAGTGGCCCGCAGCCGTCAGCAGCTCATCCGTTTCTTCGATAGTCTAGAGTTGTTGGACCCTGGCGTGGTCTCATGTTCGCTGTGGCGACCCGATCACCCCGAAATCGGTGCCCCGGTGGAAGTTTTTCACTTCAGCGGCGTCGGACGAAAGCCGTGATGCCTACCGATCCATCGCATCGTTGACCTCCAGCTGCTCTTGCACCGGCGCTCGAATCTTGGCTGACTTGGTGATGGAAGCCGAATTTGCGCTCAACGCGGAGA
>JALZCO010000472.1 GCA_030863015.1 Actinomycetota bacterium | reverse complement strand
AGGAATGATGTGGCCTGCTTGGCATCCACCGTCGCCCAGGTGAGCACCGCGATGGTTGCCATGGCTGAGGTCTGCGCCGACGGCCGGCGGGGCGAGCATGTCAATCTCGATCTGCGCCTGAGGAATTGGCGTTCTATGATGTGGTGGCTCGAAATGAGTCTGCGGTCAGCGAGATGGGTGTCGGCGTGCGGGGTGACATCGCTGGTGATCTCGTGAAGCCATTGCGTCGGGATGTCACCACGGTCTGGGTTCTCGCGAGGACGCTGTCGGCGAAGCTATGCAGCTCTATCAGGCGCTTGCTCGCCAAGCACGGCTACCCGCCGGGTGCCCAGCCCGAGGCCACACCACTCGTGTTCACCCAGAGGAAGACCTTCGTGGAGCAGTGGCCTCCTTGGAGGGAGGGCGGACCCGGTGGCTCGCTATTGTCGGCGCGGTGCGGTCACTGCATCGCGAGGCGCTGGACGCCATGATCGCTGCGGCCACGGTTGACTGTTACAACGACAGCGAGTGCGTCACGGGTTTCTACACCATGCTCGACGAGCATCTCGCAATACCGTTCCGGACTTGCGTGTTGGGAGTCGATGTCACCATCACGGGCATCGACGTGGCCGATGATGACCAGATCGTGGCGGTCTGCGCTGGTGGCCGGTGGCGGCAGCGCATCCCGATTCTGGATCTGCCGTTGCCGAGGCCTGCGCCTGAGGGCGCGCAGTGGGTCGAGGCATACCGTCACTGGCTGAAGTGAGCGACGACGATGAGCGACGCGAGCCCGTTAGGTGACATCGGGGAGCACCGGGTGCGCCTGACCGAACAGGAAGCCCAGCTCAACCTGGGCACCGTGTTGGAGCTGTGCGCGGCGGGCGAGTTGCGCTGCAGCGAGAAGACCAGCCGCCCCTCCGCAGCGACCGTCCGCACTGTCGAGGAGCATCTCGCGCACCGCGACTTCTACCTTGACGACCCGATCGCTTCGTTCTCCTGGCCGCTGCTGATCCAGGCCGGTGGGCTCGCCAAGGTCGAGAGTGGACGGCTCCAGCTGACCCCGAAGGGCCGTACCGCCCTGCGGAAACCGCCGGCTGAGGTCATCCGCCAGCTGTGGCAGCGTTGGCTGACCCACGCGGTGATCGACGAGTTCAGCCGGATCGAGGAGATCAAGGGCCAGCGCGCCCGTAATGTCCTTACCTCGGCCAAGACCCGCCGCCAGACGGTCGCCAAGGCGTTGGCCAGCTGCCCATTCGACGAGTGGATCGGCGTGGACGCCCTGTTCACCACCATGCGACAGGGCAACATGAGCCCCACCATCGCCCGCGGCGAGATGGCGCTGTGGAAGCTGTATCTCGTTGACGCCCAGTACGGCAGTCTGGGCTACGACGGATTGCATGCGTGGGAGATCCTCGAAGGCCGCTACACCCTTGCGGTGCTGTTCGAATACGCCGGCACGCTGGGACTGCTCGACCTCGACTACGTTCACCCGACCGGCGCGCGGCAGGACTTCCAGGACAATTGGGGCGGTGACACTCTAGATACCTTGAGCAGGTACGACGGCCTACAAGCGATCCGACTCACCGCACTGGGCCGTTATGCCCTCGGCCTGACCGACAGCTACCAGCCGCCCGCCGGCAAGGCACAAGCCCAGCTGCTGAAGGTCCTTCCCACTCTCGACGTCGTCGCCACCGGCATCCTTTCCGCAGCTGATCAACTTATGCTGTCGGCCTACGCCCAGCACACCGCCGACCGAGTCTGGACCATCTCCGCCGCGAGCCTGCTGGCCGCGATCAACACCGGTCGCGACCCCCAGGACTTCACCACCTTCTTGGCCCAGCGCAGCGAACACGAGCTGCCCGGCTCGCTGACGACCCTCATCGGCGATGTCACCCGTCGTGCCAGGCAGCTGACCGACCTCGGCCACGCCCGCGTGATCGAATGCGCCGACCCCGCGCTGGCCGCGCTCCTCACCCGCGACCGCGCACTTCGTAGCCTGTGCCGCCCCCTCGGCGACCGCCATCTCGCCATTCCACTCGACCAAGAGCTGACGTTCCGTAAGGCGCAACTGAAGTTCGGCTATGTCCTGCCGGGGCAGCGCAGGCCCTAAACGGGCACTGTTGCATTGAGCGATCGGCCCACTCGACCTGCTCCGCCCGCTCACCCAGAAGCACGTAGAGGCCTTCAGATGTCCGGTATGTGGGTTTCCAGGATGCTTGAGGGAATCTTGCGTCCCTGCTTGGTGCACAACGAGGAAGCTCTTCGCCTCACTGCAAAAGTGCCCTGCAGCGGTGGCCGCTGATGATGCCGCAGTGGGGTGAATTTGACTGTTCGGCTCAGATGATCGAGTTTGGAGATGACATGCACACCACGCAGCCAGAGGGTCGCCAGCAGCACCCCGTCGTCGTGGCACACAGGGCGCAACGGACCGCGGACCTTCAACTGCGGGTCGCTGATGGGAGCACCGCGTTCGCGGGATCGATGCCGTTTGTCTACATTCACGCGGCTCTGTTCGCTATCTGGATGCTATTCATCGAGTCCAACCCGTGACCGAAGCTGACACTGATCGTGTCACTGGGGGCAATCTTCCTGTCCACGTTTGTCATGATCGGCCAAAACCGGCAATCAGCCTTCCATCAGGCCAAAGCAGATCATGACTTCAACGAACAAGAGCTAGAACTTAAGACCAACACGATCTGACCCGCACGATCCATACACTCACCACCGACCTGCACCGACGGCTCCTAGATGAGCCCACCCGGTAGCGCGGCCCCAGCGTCTCGACGAAACCTCGCCCGGTTCGCCCTCGCGAGATAAGACGCAGCAGCACGTCCGCACATGCCGCGAGTCGCGCTGTTATGCCGCTGACCGTGGGCTCATGCCGATGAGTGGGTACAGATGAGCGGCATCTCAGGCTCTCGCGTCGAAATGCTCGTGTGCAGGCTTACCACTTGCGACGCCCTGCCTCC
This sequence comes from Actinomycetota bacterium, assembly GCA_030863015.1. Lineage (GTDB taxonomy): Bacteria > Actinomycetota > Actinomycetes > Mycobacteriales > Pseudonocardiaceae. Next base: position 405 of record JALZCO010000472.1, on the reverse strand, counting down.
GAGACGACTACCAGGCTTGACCCTCAGCGCGAGAGGCTTGCGCGGTCGATGGGACGTCGCATGGTGACGCGGGGCCACCTGGTCAGACCGCGAGCTTGCTCGTGTTTGCGGATGCGGTGAAGCCCTTCGGTGATTTCTTCTTCGGGCATGATCTGGAAACCGAGCCGCCGGTAGTAGGGCGCGTTCCACGGGACGTTGGCGTAGGTGGTCAGCGTCAGGGCCGCGAGGCCGTGCTGCTGGGCCCATGCAGCAGCGGTGTCCAGGAGTGTCTTTCCGAGGCCCTGTCTCGCGTGGGATGGGTGCACGGAGACCTGCTCGACATGGGCGTTTCCATCGACCACGTCGAGCAGGAGGTAAGCCACGGGACGATCCGCGTCGTCGGTGATGACCCAGGCCCGATCGTTT
>JALZCO010000471.1 GCA_030863015.1 Actinomycetota bacterium | reverse complement strand
GGCTCTACCAACCACATCCCGAACCAGCTTGTCGCGAAGATCGCGACAGCGATGACGAGGGGGAGCCGCCATCCGTGTAGGCGGGTGTTTATCAGCCTCCAGAGCCGGTAGATCAGGATGGGCATCTCTGCCAGCTCACCGCCCCGTGTAGCCCTGCCGCATGTCCTGCACGATCCGGGGCTGGTCGAGCGTCGAAGGGGTCAGTTGTTGCGGGCTGCGGTCGCGGGGAAACACCGCGGCGGCCTGCAGCACGGCGTCGTTGAGGAACCGCAGCTCGGGGGCTTGTTGGGAAGAGAGTTTCAGCTCCGGCGGTACCGCACCGGCCTGCGCCAAGGCGAAACCCCAATCGCCGAAGCTCGGGACGTGCACGTGGTAGGGCGTGACCGCCAGCCCGGCCGAGGCCACCGTTGACACAGTCCGCCAGTACGCCGTGGGCGTGGAGTAGGGGCTTCCGGCCTGCACCACCATGAGACCACCGGGACTCAGCATCGTGGCTGCTAGCCCGTAAAACTCGGTGGAGTACAGCCGGCCGAGTACGGGGGTGTCCGGGTCGGGCAGGTCCACGATGACTGCGTCAAAGTCCTGCGCCGATTGCTCGCGCAGCCAGCGGAACGCGTCGTCGATCACCAGCTGTACCCGAGGGTCGCGCAGGGCACCGTCGTTGAGGTCGATTAGGCGGGTGTTGGCCAGCTCGACGACGGCAGGGTCCAACTCCACCTGGACGACCGTGTTTACCGACGGGTGGCGCAGGATCTCGCGGGTGGCCAGACCATCCCCGCCACCGAGAACGAGAACCCGCCGAGGGTCGCGCGCGAGTGCTGGGTGGACCAGCGTCTCGGTGTAGCGGTGCTCATCAATGCTGGAGAACTGCAAGTCCCCGTCCAGGTACAGGCGGACGTCGCCGTTTCGTTCGGTCACCACGATCTGCTGGTAGTCCGAACGCTCAACGGCCACCACCGGGTCCGCGTAGAGCCGTTGGCGCGCCGTCACCTCGATGTCGGCGGACCGCACGATCAATACCGCGAGCACAGCGGCGGCGGCCAGCAGCGCCGCGGTCGCCCCGTGTCGCGCCGTCCGGCTCATCTGTGAGCGCAACAGGAATGCCGCGACGACTGCCGCGGCGACCAGGTTCACCATGCCGGTCAGGGCCGCGCCCCGTACCTGGCCGGCCAGCGGCAGCAACACGAACGGCCAGACCAACCCACCCGCCAGTGCACCGGCGTAGTCGGCGGCGTTGAGATTAGCCAGAACCTTGCCCGCGCTGCGCCCGTCCACGCTGTTGCGGCCGGACTGCAGCAACGTCATCAGCAGCGGCACTTCGGCGCCGACCAGGATTCCCAGGACCGCGGTCGCCACCACCAGCACCGAGGTGCTCGTGCCGTAGAAGGAGAACGTCACATACAGCGCCACCGCGCTGAGGCCACCGGTAAGGCCGAGCAGGATCTCGACTGCGACGAACACGGTGGCAGCGTGGGTGAGGAAGGGCTTGGCGAGTAGCGCGCCTACCCCCAGGGCCGCGACGTAGCCGGCCACGATGAGCGAGGTCTGGGTGATGCCGCCACCGGTGAGGCTGACCGACAGCGTCAGCAGGACGAGCTCGTAGGTCAGCCCGCAGGCCGCGCACGCCGCGACGGCGGCCAGCAGCAGCGCCCGCGCGCGGCGGCTGCGGGCACCCATCGCTCCGCGGAGGGGGTACTCGACCGTCGACTTGTGCACGACGTCAGGGCCCATAGTGTCAAGACAGCGCGGCGGCGTTCACAGCACCGATCGCCAGCAGGCTCATTCCCACCGCCCAAGCTGCACCGCTCATCCGGGGCTCGTTCACCAGGTTCCGTAAGTGACCGGGCACGAACACGTCCAGCAAGCGCAGCGCGACGGCCTGCAGCACCACGCCCAGCAGCCCGTAGACGGCCGAGTCGACCAGCCCCTGCCCGAGGCTCTCCGCACTGGTCGCGATCGCGGTCACGACGATGATCGCCAGCGCCAGGTGGTTCGCGCCGAGCAGGATCGCGGCGTTGGGATTGCGGTCGGTGTACACCTGCTGGCGCAAGTTGCCGGGGGTCAGCAGGTCCAGCGCGATGAACCCCACGGTCAGCACCCCGAAACCGACGACGAAGTAGAGCAGGGTCGCGAGCACTCCCTGGCTCAGCAGATCGCCCGAAACCGACCCGAAATCCAGGGCGTGGGGCGTTGGGTTCACGTACTTCTCCTGAGGTAGTGGGGCTGGCAGGGGTCCATGCCACAGACGTTCATGTCACAGAGTTCATGTCACAGACGTTCATGTCACAGAGGTTCATGTCACCACTGGGTCATTTCACGTCTCCTGGGCCGCCGCCGAATCCGGTGCCGGGTGCACCGGGGCGAAAGCCCGGGCCGAGGAAAGCGAAAAAGCCGCCGCGGTAGCGGCCGTCAAGGTCCTCCACACTGACAGTGCTGCCACCGAGTGCAGGGCTGACGATAACGATGTCGTCGTCGTAGCGCAGGTACTCCGAGCTGCCGTCGGACTGGCGAGCCGCCGGATTCACTGCATTGACGATCGTCGATGTTGTGGGTCCTACCGGATCGTCAGACGCGTAGACAGCGGTGTCACCGTAGCTGTTCTGCAGCACGTAGGTGTCGTTGATGAAGTCGCGGACGTCGTTGTCAAAGCCGCAACTGGCAAGTACCAGAGCGGCCGCGACCACGGCCGTAGCCACAGACCGTGCTCTCGTGGCAGCCCTCATGGAGGAGTCCACTTGCTTCGGGTGGTTACGATCGCGCATGCCTGCTGACCGGGATACAGATGCCAGCTCTCCCAGGCCCAGCCCGAGGT
>JALZCO010000424.1 GCA_030863015.1 Actinomycetota bacterium | reverse complement strand
GGCGTCGACCTTGCCGTCGATCTCCTCCACGAGCCCGGCGATCGGCTCGATCCGTTCCCACGGCACCCGCGACGGGGCGTAGGCCGCCTGTGCGGCGGCGAGATCACCGGTGCGCACGGCGTCGGTGAACACCTTCGTCCTCGTCACCGTCTCGTCGATTTGACCGTCCACATAGGTCCTGTAGGCCGCGATGGCCTGCTGGACTTGCGGGTTGGCGTCCGTCCCGGTGTCCGGGCTGGCGCCCTGCGTCGAGGTGGCCGGCCCCTGATCGGGCGAGCACGCCGGAATGACAAGCAGCCCGGCGGCGGCGATAAGATAAACGAGCTTACGCATAGTGAGCCTTACCTTATATACGACCCGAGTGGGGGACAACAGACTTGTGCTGATCCGGCCGAAATAGCGGCCTACCCTGGCGTCATGACTGAGCAGGGGCCGGTGGTGGGTGTGTTGGCACTGCAGGGTGATGTGCGTGAGCATCAGCGCGCCCTGGCTGGTTGCGGGCTGGGTAGCACGCTGGTCCGCCGCCCCGCAGAGCTCGCCGAGGTGGACGCACTCATCATTCCGGGCGGTGAGTCCACCACGATGAGCCGGTTGCTGGTCGCATTCGACCTCATGCAACCGCTGCGGGCTCGACTGGCGGCTGGCATGCCGGCCTACGGCTCCTGCGCGGGGATGATCCTGCTGGGCCGGCAGGTGCTCGATGGCAGGCTTGACCAACAGCAACTCGCGGCGCTGGACGCGGTGGTGCGGCGCAACGCCTTCGGTCGGCAGGTCGACTCCTTCGAGGCTGACCTGGACTTCGTCGGCGTGCCCGGCGCTCCTGTGCGGGCGGTCTTCATCCGCGCCCCCTGGGTGGAGCAAGCTGGAACCGGCGTCGAGGTGCTGGCCAGGGTGCCCGACGTCCCAGCTGCCGGCCGCGCCGCCGGTAGGATCGTGGCAATCCGGCAAGGCTCCGTGCTGGCCACCGCATTCCATCCGGAGCTGACCGGCGATCACCGCGTGCACCAGCTCTTTGGCGAGATGGTCCAGCGGTCGAGTGCAGCTCGGGTGAGCGCATCCGGGTGAGACTGGCAACCGAGAAAGAGCAGGTATGAGCGGCCATTCGAAATGGGCGACCACCAAGCACAAGAAAGCCGTGGTCGACGCCAAGCGAGGCAAACTCTTCGCGAAGCTGATTAAGAACATCGAGGTGGCCGCCCGCACTGGTGGTGGCGATCCGGACGGCAATCCGACGCTGTACGACGCGATCCAGAAGGCCCGCAAGAACTCGGTGCCCACCGACAACATCGACCGGGCTGTCAAGCGCGGTTCAGGTGCCGATGCCGGTGGTGCCGAGTACCAGACGATCATGTATGAGGGGTACGGGCCCGGCGGGGTAGCCCTGCTCGTCGAGTGCCTCACCGACAACCGCAACCGAGCGGCCTCCGAGGTTCGCACCGCGATGACCCGTAACGGTGGCACGATGGCCGACCCCGGGTCGGTGTCATTCCTGTTCAGCCGCAAAGGCGTGGTGATCGTGCCGCAGCAGGAGGGTATCTCGGAGGACGACGTGCTGGCGGCAGTACTTGAAGCCGGCGCCGAGGAGGTCAACGACCTCGGTGAATCCTTCGAGGTGGTCTCCGAGGCAACCGATCTGGTCGCGGTGCGCACTGCGTTACAGCGCACCGGCATCGACTACGACTCCGCCGACGCCAGCTTCCTGCCCTCGGCGAGCACCCCGCTGGACGCGGACGCTGCACGTAAGGTGTTCAAACTGATCGACGCGTTGGAGGACTGCGACGACGTGCAAAACGTCTACGCCAACTTCGACGCCCCCGACGACGTGCTGGCTGAAGTGGGCTAGCTCGATCCAGCGGCTCGACGTCGTGAACTCGACAGGACCGACATTCTCGCTGTCGAAAACGTCCGTGGCGTCGAGTTCACGGGCCTCGGGTCACGCTGACCTCGTCGGCTGCTCGTCCAGGAGCGTCGCCTCATTGAACGGATTCGCGCCGGCGAGCACCGTGCGGGCCTGGTCGGTGTCGAACTCCGCGGTCCACGAGCCGATCAACACGGTGGCCACCGCGTTGCCGGCGAAGTTGGTCAGTGCCCGCGCCTCGGACATGAACCGGTCGATGCCCACGATGAGACCGACGCCATCAACCAGTTCCGGCCGGTGCGACTGCAGCCCGCCGGCGAGGGTGGCGATTCCGGCACCGCTGACCCCAGCAGCACCCTTCGACGCGATGATCATAAACATCAGCAGGGTGATCTGCTCGCCCGTCGAGAGCGGCAGATCCTGCGCCGCGGCGATGAACAGGGTGGCCATCGTCAGGTAGATCGCGGTGCCGTCGAGATTGAACGAGTATCCGGTCGGCACGGTGATGCCGACGACCGGCTTGCTGACGCCGAGATGTTCCATCTTGGCGATCAGGCGCGGCAGCGCGGATTCCGACGAGGAGGTAGACAGGATGAGCAGGAATTCGCGAGCGAGGTACCGCAGCAGCGCGAAGATGTTGACCCGGGCGCCGAGCCATAGCACCGGGCCCAGGACCGCGAAGACGAACAGCACGCAGGTCAGGTAGAAACCGAGCATGATCACGCAAGGCTGCGCAGGGCTGACCAGCCGGTCTCGCCGACCACTGCGGCGATCGCACCGAATGCTCCGACCGGCGCCGCCCACATGATCAGCGACAGGATCCGGAACACCCAGCGCTGGATGTGTTCGATACCGCGCCGGATCGGTTCGCCCTTCGGACCGAGCTTTTGCAGCGCGAACCCAGCGAGCAGGGCGACCAGCAGCGTCTGCAGGACCTCACCTTCGGTGAATGCGGACACCAGCGTTCTTGGCACGATTCCGAGGAGGAAATCAACGATGCCTGCACCACCTTGTGCCTGCTGGTGCGCCTTCGCCGAGGAGGTCGGATCGAGGTGCAATCCCTCGCCCGGCTGCAGCAGGTTGCCCACGACCAGGCCGATCAATAGGGCGAACGTCGACATCACCAGGAAGTAACCCATCGCGAGCAGCCCGACCCTGCCGACCTTGGCTGCCGTGGCGACCGATCCGATGCCGAGCACGATCGTGCAGAAGATGATCGGCGATATCATCATCTTGATCAAATTGACGAATGCCGTGCCGAGCGGCTTGAGCTCGGCAGCGAAGTGCGGCGCGGCGAACCCGACGATGATTCCGAGCACCACAGCCGCGATAACCGCCAGGTACAGGTAGTGCATGCGATCCCGGCGGGTCCGCGCCGGAATGGCGTCGCCGATGGTCGGCGTGGCGCCCACCGTTGCCTCCCGTGGAGTCCAAGCGTCATTGTCGGCGCGCGTACATGGTGACTATGCGGTGCGATCCGGATCGCACGGTGTTACCTGGGATGCCTCGCGCACAACAGCTGCGCGCAGCGCAGGCTGCGCTACGGAGGGTTTACTGACCCTGAGAACCTGCCAGCGACCTCGGGTGGCACCGGGGTGTCGCTACCTGGGAGCCCTGCAACGCGGCTAAGCTTCGAACAGATGTTCTCCATGTGAGGAGGTGTCCGTGCGGGTGCTGGGTGTGGACCCGGGGCTCACCCGCTGCGGACTCGGCGTGGTCGACGGCGGCTGCGGGCGGACAGTCAGCTGTGTGGCTGTCGACGTCGTGCGTACTCCGCCTGAGGTGAACCTCGGTGCGCGGCTGGTTGCGGTGGCCGATGTCGTGGAGCGTTGGGTGGCCGAGCACCGTCCGGACGTCGTTGCGGTGGAGCGGGTGTTCAGTCAACACAACGTGCGCACCGCGATGGGCACCGCGCAGGTCAGTGGGGTGATCGCGCTGGTTGCGGCCCAGCGGGGCCTGCCGGTCGTATTCCATACCCCCAGTGAGGTCAAAGCGGCGGTCACCGGCTCTGGCCGGGCGGGTAAGGAACAGGTTACGACCATGATCACTAGGCTGCTTGCGTTGCCGACCAAGCCGCGACCGGCTGATGCCGCGGACGCGCTGGCGCTGGCGATCTGCCATCTGTGGCGGGCCCCGATGACGGCACGTCTGGCACAGGCACGGTCCCACGCCGCGCAGCTCGCTCGGAACCACCGCGCACGGTTGGCCGCGGCGGCTCGCAAGTCGGGAGAGGTCTGATTGCTGGTGATTTCTTCGGTGCGTGGGCAGGTGCTGTCCGTGGAGCTGGACCATGCCGTGATCGAGGTGGGTGGCGTCGGGCTGGCGGTACGCGCCGTTCCCGCGACCCTGGCCACCTTGCGCCGTGGTGAACAAGCCCGGCTCGCCACGTCGCTGGTTGTCCGTGAGGACTCGCTGACGCTGTACGGCTTCGCTGACGGCGCGGCTCGGGAGTTGTTCGTGTTGCTGCAGACCGTCTCTGGAGTGGGACCGCGGCTCGCGCTGGCGATGCTCGCCGTGCTCGAGCCGGACTGCCTGCGCACCGCGCTCGCTGAGGGAGACCTGACCGTGCTCACCCGGGTCCCCGGAATCGGCCGCAAGGGTGCGGAGCGGCTCGTGGTGGAGTTGCGGGACAAGGTGGGCGAAGCGGGGCCGGTTGCACCGGGACCGGCTGCCGGCACCGGTGGGGCGGTGCGGACCCAGGTGACCGAGGCGCTGGTCGGCCTCGGGTTCGCGGTCCGGCAGGCCGAGCAGGCCGTGGACGCCGTACTTTCCGACTCCAACGGTGAGTCTCGTGACACGTCGGACACCTCGGGGATCCTGCGCAGCGCACTGACCAGGCTGGGACGCAACCGGTGACGACCGAGTCACCGCTGTCGGCTGAGGTGGACCCGGCGGATGTCGAGCTTGAGACCACCCTGCGACCACGCCGGCTGCCCGAGTTCATCGGTCAGGCCCGGGTCCGTGAGCAGCTCGAACTCGTGCTGGAAGGCGCCCGCCGGCGCGGCGCTGCGCCGGACCACGTGCTGCTGTCCGGCCCGCCGGGGTTGGGAAAGACGAGCCTCGCGATGATTATCGCTGCGGAGCTGGGCAGTGCGATCCGGATCACTTCGGGGCCGGCGCTGGAACGCGCCGGAGATCTCGCGGCGATGCTGTCCAACCTCGTTGAGGGTGACGTGCTGTTCATCGACGAGATCCACCGGGTGGCTCGGCCCGCCGAGGAGATGCTGTACCTCGCGATGGAGGACTTTCGGGTCGACGTGGTGGTCGGCAAGGGTCCTGGAGCCACCTCAATCCCGCTGGAGATCGCCCCTTTCACCCTGGTTGGAGCCACGACCCGTTCTGGCGCGCTGACCAGTCCGCTGCGCGATCGGTTCGGGTTCACCGCGCACATGGAGTTCTACGAACCCGAGGAGCTGGAGCTGGTCTTGCACCGCTCGGCCGGCATCCTCGGCGTGGACCTGCGCCCCGACGGCGCCACTGAGATCGCCGGCCGCTCCCGGGGTACGCCTCGGATCGCCAACCGGCTACTGCGCCGGGTACGTGACTATGCCGAGGTCAGAGCCGACGGCGCGATCACGCTTGAAGTGGCCCGAGCCGGCTTGGCTGTCTATGACGTCGACGAACTCGGCCTGGATCGGCTGGACCGGGCTGTACTCACCGCGCTGGTACGCACCTTCGGTGGTGGACCGGTTGGGGTGTCCACGCTCGCCGTTGCGGTCGGTGAGGAGCCGGCCACCGTGGAGGAGGTGTGCGAACCCTTCCTGGTCCGCGCCGGAATGCTGGCCCGCACTCCGCGTGGCCGGGTAGCTACCGCAGCTGCGTGGAGGCACCTGCAACTGCAGCCGCCTCCGGACACTCCCGGAGACGCCACCCCGACGCTGTTCGACGGGTGAGACCTGCTTGCAGGGTCGAACCAATCAACACCGAGACCTGCTTGCTGGAACGACCTGGCACACTCGGGGGTGAACACCGATGGTGATCGGAGAACCATGGACCCCCTGCTGCTAGCCCTACTGTTCATCGCTGTACTGGCACTGCCCCTGATCCTCGGCTCCCGCCGGCAGAAGCGGGCGATGGCCGAGGCGCAGCGGTTGCAGAGTTCACTGACCGACGGTGACCGGGTGATGACCACCTCCGGCCTGCACGGCACCGTCGTGCGCAGTACTGACGAAGCCACGATCGACCTGGAGATCGCCCCAGGCGTGCGCACCACCTGGCTGCGCGCGGCGATCCGGGAAAAGATCACCGAGGACGGCAAGACGGCAGCCAGCAGTGCGCCGTTGGCAGCCCCCATCGACGACAGCACTCGCACCGACAAGCCGTGACCTGACTGGTGTGGGTACGCTGCGCGTCCGGCCCCCACCGCAGGCACCGATCACGGCGCTGGCACAGTGTGGACCGCGGCAGGCTGCCGGTGATGGCGCCCGGCGCAGCGAGCTGTTAACGAGGAGAACCACCCACCGTGGCACCACCGGCCGTGCACTTTCGCCCCTGGCGGAACTTGGCGATCTTCGCTGCAATCGTCGCCGTCCTCTATTCGCTGGTCTTCTTCACCGGCGGTGGGGATCCAACTCCCAAACTGGGCATCGACCTCCAGGGCGGCACCAGGGTCACCCTCACGGCCCGAACCGTCGACGGCCGGCCCCCGTCGCGGGAGTCGTTGGATCAAGCTCGACAGATTATCGAGCAGCGGGTCAATGGCATCGGGGTGAGCGGGGCAGAGGTCGTCCTGGACGGAAACAACCTGATCATCACGGTCCCGGGTGAAAACGGTGATCAAGCCCGCAGCCTCGGCCAGACCGCCAAGCTGTATTTCCGGCCGGTCATCGCCGAGGTGCCAGCCAGTGTGGCCGGGCCGACACCTGGCGGTCAGGCTCCCGGCAGTCAGAACCCGGGCACCCAGGCTCCGGAGGGCAGCGAGCCAACCCCTTCGGACGGCTCCAGTCAACCGCCGGCCACTGAAGGTGCACCCGCAC
>JALZCO010000410.1 GCA_030863015.1 Actinomycetota bacterium | reverse complement strand
GTTTACCACCACCACCGCCGCCGCTGCCGGCGACGGTGGTCGACTCCCACACCCACCTCGACGCCTGTGGTGCCACCGACCCGGCGGGGGTTCGCGCGGCGCTGGATCGCGCCGCGGCGGTGGGGGTCGCGGCAGTGGTGACGGTGGCCGACGATATGGCCGCGGCGCGCTGGGTGGTGCAGGCGTCAAGCTGGGACGACCGGGTCTTCGCGGCCGTGGCGCTGCATCCCACCCGTACTGCGATGATGACCGATACTGATCGGGCCGAGCTCGAACGGCTGGTGCAGCAGCCCCGGGTGGTCGCCGTAGGCGAAACCGGCCTGGACTACTACTGGACAAGGGTTGATCCGGCCTGCTCGCCGCCCGAGGCGCAGCGAGAGGCCTACCGCTGGCACATCGACCTGGCCAAACGGGTCGGCAAGCCGTTGATGATCCACAATCGGGACGCCCACGGCGACGTGCTGGCGGTACTGGAGCAGGAAGGTCCGCCGCAGGTAGTGGTGTTCCACTGCTTCTCCGGGGACGCTGCCATGGCGCGAACCTGCGTCGAGGCCGGTTACGTGCTGTCCTTCTCCGGCACTGTGACCTTCCGCAATGCCCGCGCGCTGCGTGAGGCAGCGGTGCAGGTGCCCGAGGAGCAGCTACTGGTGGAAACCGACGCCCCGTTCCTCACCCCCCATCCCCACCGGGGAAAGCCCAACGAGCCGGTCAACCTGCCCTACACCGTGGTCGATCTCGCCGCGTTACGTGGGCAGGATGTGGCAGCGCTGGCGGCGTCGAGCTCTGCCACCGCCGAGCGGGTTTTCGGGTTCAAGCGCCCGGCCACACAGTTCGGCGCGACCGATACCACTCACCGACCGTGAGAGGTTGATTGGCGACATCTGGCGCCGGGGTGTTTGCCGATCTGGCTACCTTGCGTTACCGTCCCGTCACTAACAGCCGGGATGGGATGTTCCGGGTGCGGGTACGTGCGTCATGACCAGCGGCGAACGAGCCGTTCGGCCGTGACAGTCGGGTAAGCCTGCCGCTGTGTCGGGGTAGGAAGTCGGCTTCGCGCGTTCGCGTGCCCCCCTGCCCGGAACTGCGACGACTGGACACTGGTGACCACTCGCACACTAGTCCGGGGCGCCCTCGTGGCTCTTGTCATGGCGCTACCCACTGGTACGGCCGCAGCTCTCACCATGGGCAAGACCATCACCGTCGAAGTGGACGGCGAGCAGCGGACCATCCACACATATGCTTCATCGGTATCCGGGGCGCTGGAATCAGCGGGTTTAACAGTCGAGAGCAAGGACACCCTGGCTCCGTCTGCGAACAGCGCCATTGACGACGGCGGTCGTATCGTGCTCAAGCGCGGCCGTCCGCTTGCCCTGACCGTCGACGGCACGCGGCGCGAAATCTGGACAACCGCGCTCACCGTCGACCACGCGCTGCGGCAGGTCGGCATGCGATCGGAAGTCATGGAGCTGTCGGCTGATCGGTCCAAGCACATCCCGCTGGAGGGCATGGCGCTGGTATTGCGCATCGCCAAGCCGATCACCCTGCTCGACGGTGGCCTGCCGGCCCGAGAGGTTCACTCCACCGCGCTCTCGGTCGGTGACCTGCTCACCCTGCAAGGGGTTCCGTTGGCGGATCGGGACACGGTAACCCCGACACCCGACTCTCCCGTGCTGCCCGGGATGACCGTGGAGGTCACCCGGATCCGCACCGAGCAGCGCACCGAGCGATGGTCGGTCCCACCTCCGGTCAAGAAGATCAAGGATCCCACGTTGTCCAGCGGCGAGACCGTCGTCGAAGATCCCGGCGTCCCGGGCGAGAAGATCGTCAATGTCCAGGTGATCCTGACCAACGGCCAGGAGACCGGCCGCGAAGAACTCTCCAGCAAGCAGGTCAGTGCGCCTCGGCCAAGCGTCGTCCGGGTCAGTGGTAAGAGATCCGCTGCCGCCGAAGGTTCTTCGGTATGGGACCGTCTCGCCCAATGTGAGTCCGGTGGGAACTGGGCCATCAACACGGGCAACGGCTACTACGGCGGCCTGCAGTTCGATAGGAGCACCTGGAGTTCCAACGGCGGTACCCGGTATGCCGCCTATCCGCATCAGGCCAGCCGCGAGGAGCAGATTGCGGTCGCTCAGAGGGTCCGCAATTCCCGCGGCGGTTACAGCGCATGGCCTGCCTGCTCCGCGCGTCTAGGCCTGGACTGATCTGGCGCACTATGGCCCCATGACGGGGGAGTGGCCTGCCCTGTTAGGGGCAGCTGAGCTGCGCGAGTTGGCAGCTCGGCTTGGGGTGCGACCGACCAAGCGGCTCGGGCAGAACTTTGTGCACGATGCCAACACGGTGCGCCGCATCGTGTTGCTAGCCGACCTCGCTGCTGACGACGTCGTACTCGAAGTGGGGCCTGGCCTGGGCTCGCTGACCCTGGCCCTGCTCGGCGTGGTGGAGCGGGTGTTGGCCGTGGAGGTGGATCCGCTGCTGGCCGACGCGCTGCCCACCACGGTGGCCGACCGTGCCCCGAATTACGCCAGTGCGCTGCGGGTACTGACTGCCGACGCACTGCGAGTGCGGCACGAGGAGGTCGTCGCGGCGGCCGGTGGCGTGCAGCCCACCGCGCTGGTCGCCAATCTGCCCTACAACGTGGGCGTTCCCGTCTTGCTGAACCTGCTGACCGAGCTGCCGAGCCTGCGCCGCGGGCTGGTGATGGTGCAGGCTGAAGTGGCCGACCGGCTGGCTGCCCCGCCGGGCACCCGCAGTTACGGCGCGCCCAGCGCCAAGGTCGCCTGGTTCGCCCAGGTCCACCGCGCGGGATCAGTGCCCCGCGCGGTTTTCTGGCCAGTGCCCAATGTGGATTCGGGCTTGGTCGCCCTGACCCGGCGTCCAGCACCGTCCACAGTGTCTCGGGAAGAGGTCTTTGCGCTGATCGACGCCGCGTTCGCGCAGCGTCGCAAGACGCTGCGGGCTGCCCTGGCTGGCTGGGCTGGCTCGGCTACCGCCGCCGAACGGGTACTGCGCGCCGCCGGGGTGGATCCGACCGCCCGTGGTGAGCAGCTCACCGTCGAAGATTTTGCACGGATCGTGCTCGTGAGTGCGTAACGGTGTTCTGGCACGCAAACTCACTCACGACCGGGCAGCGCCTACCCTGGGGGAGTGCTCGCCGTTGTGCCGCAACCGGTCACCGTGCGCGCCCCGGCCAAGGTCAACCTGCACCTGGCCGTGGGAGGCCCGCGTTTGGACGGCTATCACGAGCTGGTCAGCGTGTTCCAAGCGCTGTCGGTGACCGACGAGGTGACTGTCGCGGCCACTGACACGCCCGGAGTGCAGGTGTATGGCGAGGGCGCCGGGACGGTGCCCACCGATCGGCGCAACCTCGCGTGGCGTGCGGTACTCGCGCTGGCCGAGCACGTCCGACGCCGGCCTGCAGTGCGGGTCGTGCTGCGCAAGAGCATCCCGGTGGCCGGCGGGATGGCCGGTGGCAGCGCTGACGCGGCGGGCACCCTGGTGGCGCTGGCGGGGTTGTGGCGCCTGGACATCAGCCGGGAGGAGCTGGCTGGACTCGCCGCCGGCCTGGGCAGCGACGTACCGTTCGCATTACATGGAGGTACCGCCCTGGGCACCGGACGCGGCGAGTACCTGGTACCGGTGCTGACCCGGCACACCTTCCACTGGGTTGTCGCGCTCGACCACGGCGGCCTGTCCACTTCCGACGTGTACCGGGAATTGGATCGGCTGCGGGCGCATGGCTCCCCACCGCAGCGGCTCGGCGACGTGGAACCGCTGCTGGAGGCGCTGGCTTCAGGGAATCCCCGGCAGCTCGCCCTGCTGCTCGGCAACGACCTGCAGGCCGCCTCGGTGTCGCTACGTCCCGCGCTGCGCCGCACTTTGCGCGCCGGGGTGGATGCCGGGGCGCTGGCCGGCATGGTCTCCGGGTCCGGGCCGACGTGCGCGTTTCTGTGCGTTGACGCCGACGCTGCGGTCCGGGTCGCCGCCGAGCTGGCCGGTGCCGGAGTCTGTCGTACCGTTCGAGTGGCCAGCGGCCCAGTGTCCGGCGCACGTGTGGTGGAGGACCCGCGCCCAGTACCGCCCTGCGAGCCTCTCCCGCACGCATGATGGCCAACCTCGTCAATCTCGAGGCCGTCTCGAAGTCCTACGGGATTCGCCCGCTGCTGTCGGATGTCTCGCTGGGTGTCGTTGAGGGAGACCGGATCGGCGTGGTGGGACTCAACGGTGGTGGCAAGACCACCCTGCTGGAGGTACTCGCCGGAATCGAGGCACCGGATGCCGGGCGGGTAAGCCACACCAGGGACTTACGCACCGCAGTCCTGACCCAGCGCACCGAGTTGCCCGCACAGGTCACCGTGCGCCAAGCGGTGCTGGACCCGCTGGGGGTCACCGCCGAACACGAGTGGGCCGGCGACGCCCGGATG
>JALZCO010000367.1 GCA_030863015.1 Actinomycetota bacterium | reverse complement strand
GTACTCAAGACCGTGCAGCCGCCGACGAGCGCGCTGCACGGGCGCCGCGTGACCACTGCCAGCAGGCACGGCAAGTTCCTCGCGCTGCACACCGACGGGCCGGCGCTGGTGACCCACCTTGCCCGAGCAGGGTGGTTGCGCTGGTCCGATTCCCTGGTCCCGACCGCGCCGCGCCCGGGCAAGGGACCGATCGCGCTGCGCGTGCACCTCAGCCCAGGCTCGGGCTTCGACCTCACCGAGGCGGGGACCCAAAAGCGGCTGGCAGTGTATGTGGTCGATGAGGTAGCCGACGTGTCTGGCATTGCCAGGCTCGGCCCGGACGCCTTGGCGCTGTCCCGCGACGAGCTTGCCGAGGCGCTACGCGGACGTACCGAGCGGCTCAAGACCGCGCTGATCGACCAGGCGTTGATCGCCGGGATCGGCAATGCGTACTCCGACGAGGTGCTGCACGCCGCGAGGTTGTCGCCCTACGCCACCGCGGGGCGGTTGTCCGACGACGCGCTGGACCGGCTGCACGAGGCGTTACAGCGGGTGTTGCACGACGCGGTGCAACGCTCCGTGGGTCAGGACGCCGCACGGCTTAAGGGAGAGAAGCGGGCCGGCCTGGCCGTGCACGCTCGCGCCGGCCTGCCCTGCCCGGTATGCGGCGACACCGTCCGCGAGGTGTCCTTCGCCGACCGTGCGTTCCAGTACTGCCCGAGCTGCCAGACCGGGGGCAAGCCGCTAGCCGATCGCAGACTTTCTCGATTGCTTCGCTAAGCCATCCCACGCTGTGACGACATCGGAGTGAACGGGGATCAATTCCCCCTTCCGGCGGTGGTGCATCACGGCCTGGCGGAGTTCGCTGTCGTGCCGTGGTCTGGTCCGCTTCACCATTGCAGCCTGCCGACCGCTCAGCTGATCAGCACGACACCGACAGTTGCGTACTCGCCGCTTCATGGTGCCGCTCGGTGGGCGCAACATGGACGGTAGAGCTGCGGTCAGTGCACCCGACAGCGCTCACCGGTCCCGTGGTGGAGTGGATCTGCTCCGGGGTACCGACCTGGCTGCCAACGCCGGAACGCCAGACCGCTGACCTCCTCGGTGAGCATGGCTTGCTGCTGTTTCCGGAGGATCCGGTGGAAGCGGTCGAGTCAGTACCGCGGGCCCGCAGCCGCCGGTTGATCGGTTACGTCACGCGCGATCCTGAGGTGATTGCGCTGGCGCTGAGGCTGGTAGACGCCGTAGACGACGAGGCGGGCCATCCCATGGTGCTCGCCGCACAATGGGTTCAAGCCGGATACTCAGCCGACACCGCGGCTAGCTGCGTCGCCGCCGGTGTCAACTGGCCCGAGGTGGCCACCACCGTGTTATCCACCTAGCTGTGTTATCCACCGAGGTTGTTCGGAGTGATTCGCGGCTCCGGGGGCTACTGGCAGAACCCTCGGAGCCTCGGCAGTCCGGAACCCGGGCACCGAACTACCGTGCCTACCGTCCTACCCGGCCAGCTGGCCAACCGAAACCCGCGCGTCCAGGCAGCAGAAATGCGCTGCGTCGGACGTTGCCAGCGGATGGCGGGACCGCGACGATGGATCCGTGACCCTGTGGGTGGTGCTCGCCGTACTGTTCTGCACGGTGTGCGCTGCCGGACTGGTGTACTGGGTGCATACCCGGGGCACCTTCGGCACCGATGCCGACCGCGCCACTTACACCGCGCTGCACACCATGGCGCAGGCCTCGCGGACGCTGCGGGATGGGCTGTCGGCGGGCTCGGCGACCGCCGCAGCGCCGCATCTACGGGCGTTGCTGAACTGTGAAGCCGTCGCGCTGACCAACGATGAAAGTGTGATGCTGGCCTGGGACGGCAGCGCTCAGCACCACGCCGAATGGGTCGCCGAGGCAGCGTTTCAGGTGGCGAGCACCGGTCGCCAGCAGGTCCGCAACGAGCGCGAGATGGACTGCGGGCGCGCCGACTGCCCGATTCGCGCCGTCATCGTCTCTCCGCTGGAAGTGGACGGCAGCGTAGTGGGGACCTTCGGTGTGGTCAGCCAGCGCAGCGCCCAAGCCGGCGAGATGCGGGCCACCGCCGAGGTTGCCCGATACGTCTCCAGCCAGCTTGAACTCGCCGAACTCGACGAGTCCCGATCCCGGTTGGCCCATGCCGAGGTACGGGCACTGCGTTCGCAGATCTCGCCGCACTTCATCTACAACGCCCTGACCACGATCTCCTCCTGCGTGCGCACGGACCCGGACGAGGCGCGCGAGCTGCTCATGGAGTTCGCCGAGTTCACCCGGTACTCCTTCCGGGCCGTCGGCGAGTTCACCACGCTTGCCGAGGAACTCAACAACATCGATCGCTACCTGATCCTGGAAAAGGCCCGGTTCGGAGAGCGATTGCAGGTCAAGCTGCAGATTGCACCCGAGGTGCTGCCGGTGGTGTTGCCGTTCCTGGCGTTGCAGCCGCTGGTGGAGAACGCCGTGCGGCACGGCCTGGCCGGCAAGCCGGGCGGCGGCACCGTGTCCGTCGTCGCCGAGGACGCCGGATCTGAGTGTGTGATCAGCGTGGAGGACGACGGTATCGGGATGGATCCGGCTCGGCTGCGGGATGAGATGACAGACTCACACCTCTCCGGCGCGCACGTAGGATTGGGCAACGTGCACGACCGGTTGCGCGCGGCCTTCGGTGACGACTGCGGGCTGGTGGTTGAGACCGGGCCGGGCGTTGGTACCAAGGTCAGCATGCGGGTGCCCAAGTTCAGCCGTGGCGTTCGTGCCCCCGCCCCTCCGACGCCGAGCACGTCGCGTTCCCAACCGCCCGTGAGCGCTTAATCACCCCGTCGGGCACTGCAGGCTCCTGGCCTCGTATTCCTACGTAGGCTGGGCGAATGGATGTCAAAGAGCTGACCTTGCGGCTGCCGCTGCCGGGTAGCCAGCGCGAGCGCGGCCCGGTGGTGGCAGCGGTCAAATTGCACGGCGTGATCACCCCGGCGCAGTCACCGCTGGGTCGCGGGGTGATCAATCTGGCCACGATGGAACCGGTGCTGACTCGTGCCTTTGGTTACGACCGGTTGCGTGCGGTGGCACTGTCGATCAATTCACCGGGTGGTTCGGCCACCCAGTCGGCGCTGGTCGCCGATCGGATTCGCGGGCTGGCCGACAGCAAAGGCGTGCCGGTGCTGGCCTTCTGTGAGGACGTCGCCGCATCCGGTGGATACTGGCTGGCGTGCGCCGCTGACGAGATCGTCGCCCACCCCACCTCGCTGGTCGGCTCGATCGGGGTGATCAGCCAGGGCTTCGGACTGCACGGCCTGCTGGAGCGCTTCGGCGTGGAACGGCGGCTGTACACCGCTGGGGTGAACAAAGCCCGGCTCGACCCGTTCCTGCCCGAACGGCAAGACGACGTCGAGTGGTTGCAAAGCATGCAGACGGAATTGCATGGCATGTTCCGCGACTGGGTGTGCTCGCGCCGCGGGGACCTGCTGGCCGGCGAGCAGGACTTGTTCACCGGTGAAGTGTGGACCGGCCGCCGGGCCGTGGAGCTGGGACTGATCGACAGGCTGGGAACGATGCGCGGGGAGATCGCCAAGCGTTACCCGGACGCGGAGATCACCATGGTTGAGGCACGCCGCCCGTTGCTGGCTCGCCTGGGGCTACGGCCCGCGGCGCTCTCCCTGACCGGGCACAGCGGTCCGGCCTCCGCGTTGGCGCTTCTCGAGGCACTAGAACACCGCGCGGCATGGTCGCGCTTCGGTTTGTGATCGGGTTAGCTACCGTTTCGCCACACCGCCGCAGCGACCATCAAACCGTGGACAGCGGTACCGGCCGTGTGCAGGATTGTTGGGTCCGGGGGGACCAGAGGTCGGAAGGGCGGTCGATGAGCGGCAACGACGGCAACCCCGGGCTCGTCGTGCTCGCAGTGGACGACGAGAAGGGCGCGATGGCGCTGCTGGTCGAAGTGCTCGACGCCGAGCCGCGGATCGGCACCGTCCTGCAGGCCTGCAACGCCACCGAGGCGCTAGAGGCGTTGCGGGGTGACAAACGGGTCGCCAACGGTACTCCGCCGCCGCGTGTTGACGTCGTGTTCCTGGACATCCGGATGCCGGGACTGGACGGCCTTGAGCTGGCCCGGGTGCTTGCCATGATCCCCGATCCGCCGGTGGTCGTCTTCGTCACCGCCTACGACGACAAAGCGCTCGACGCCTTCGACATCGGCGCGGCCGACTACCTGATGAAGCCGGTAAGCCGGGAACGCCTGGCCAACACCATGCGGCGGATTGTGCAGTCCCGGCGCAGCACAGCCGTCCCGGTCGAGGAGCAGAACGCAGAGGACGAGGTCATCCCCGTTGAGCTCGCCGGCACCACCAAACTCGTGCCGCGCTCATCGGTGCGTTGGGTGGAAGCACAGGGCGATTATGCGCGCCTGCACACGGGTGAGGGCAACAGCCACCTGGTCCGTATCCCGTTGTCCCAGTTGGAGGACCGCTGGTCGGATGCCGGCTTCGTGCGCATCCACCGTTCCTTTCTGGTTGCCCTGCCGCTGGTCACCGAACTGCGCATGTCAGCGTCGGGGTACGTGGTCCGGGTGGGCAACGGCGACGACGCCGCCGAACTGCCGGTCAGCCGGCGGCATACCCGTGAACTGAAGGACCGCTTGGTACGTGCGGCCAAACAGGGCTGGACAACATCTCGATGAGTTCCGATAAACGCCTCAACGCCGAGGAACCGCCGACAGACCCTCCGACAAACACCGACGGGTCCGGCCCGCATGACGACCCGTGGGCTGCTCTGGAAAAAGCCGCCCAGGGGTCATACGGGCCTCCTGGGAAGGCCAAGCTCGGCAAGCGGGAACGGGTCGTGCTCGCCACGCGGCGCAACAGCCGCCGGGTGGTGCGCACACTCGCCGAGTTGGAGGATCAGACCGGTGTCGGTGAGGTCCTGGTCAACCAGCTGGTACGGGTCCAGCTGATTCTGGCGATCCGGCTGATGGCGCTGACCGTGCTGGTGGTGGGCAGCATTCCGTTGATGTTGTGGCTAGCGCCGTCACTGGGCACGATCAGTGTTCTCGGGTTGCCACTGCCGTGGCTGCTACTCGGGCTCGCGGTCTACCCGTTTTTCCTCGCCGTGGCTTGGTCCTACAACCGCCGTGTCGACCGCAACGAGCAGGATTTTGCCGAGATGGTCGAGAACTGAGCGCGAGCGTGCGCGAACAGCCGGACTTGTTCTTCATCGTCGGGGCGATGATTGCGGTGGCCGCGGTGACCATGGTCAGCGGGCTCTACGGATCGAGGATCCGGTCGACCTCGGATTTTCTGGTTGCTTCCCGAACGGTCGGACCGCGCTGGAACGCCGCAGCGATCTCCGGAGAATTCCTGTCCGCCGCGTCCTTTCTCGGTATCGCCGGGCTGGTACTCAAGGGCGGCGTGGATGCGTTGTGGTTCCCGGTCGGGTTCACCGCCGGGTACCTTGCGCTGCTGCTGTTCGTGGCGGCGCCGCTGCGCCGATCCGGGGCCTACACGCTGCCCGACTTCGCCGAGGAGCGGTTGAGTTCGGCACCGTTACGCAAGATCTGCACGGTATTCGTGATCATCATCGGCTGGCTTTATCTGGTGCCACAGCTGCAGGGCGCCGGGCTTACCGTCGCCGCTGTCTCGAACCATCCGCGGTGGATGGGCGCGGCCGTGGTCATGGTGATCGTGACGTTCAACATCTACACCGGCTGGATGCGCTCGATCACCGTCGTACAAGCCTTCCAGTACTGGATCAAGCTGACCGCGCTGGCCGTACCAGTCTTCGTGCTGCTGATTCACCACGCCAGCAAGGACAGAGGCGTCCGGGACGCACTGAGCGCCACAGTGGACGAGGCCTGGTTGCGCCCGTTCAGCAGCTCCAGCAGCAGCTCACTGCTGGCCACGTACTCGCTCGTCATCGCACTCATGCTGGGCACCATGGGGCTGCCGCACGTGCTGGGTCGCTACTACACCAATCCAGATGGTCTTGCCGCCCGAAAGACCACCGTGATTGTGCTGGCGCTGCTCGGCTTGTTCTACCTGTTCCCGATGATCTCCGGGTGGCTTGCCCGGCTCTACCTTCCGCAGCTGGTGGTCAACGGAAACACCGACGCCGCACTGCTGCTGCTGCCCGGAGCAGCATTGGACGGCTGGCTAGCGCAACTGCTCGGCGCGCTGATCGCCGCCGGTGCTTTCGCTGCGTTCGTGTCCGCGGCATCGGGGCTGGTGATCAGTGTCGCCGGAGTGCTGTCCACCGATGTCCTGCCCGCCCGCCTCCGAGATTTCAAGGTGGCCACCTTGGCGGCCTGGTCGGTCCCGTTGGCCTTCGCGCTTGCCGTGTCGTCGCTGGATCTGGCCCAGGGCGTCGGACTGGCTTTCGCCGTGGCGGCCTCATCGTTCTGCCCGCTGCTGGTGCTGGGCATCTGGTGGCGCGGGCTGACCGACGTCGGCGCGGCGGCCGGCCTGCTAGTCGGCGGTGGATCGGCATTTCTTGCGGTGCTGCCCGCCGCGGCCGGGATCTTCCGGCCCGAGTGGCAGGAGGTGCTGGCCCAGCCGGCGGTGTTCACCGTGCCGCTGGCGTTCCTGACCATGGTGGTGGTGAGCCGCCGAACGAGAGATCGGGTCCCGATCGACGTAACCCGCATCCTGCTGCGGCTGCACGCACCGGACCGGCTAGGGTTGGCCGAGGATCGGGACATCGCCCGCTTAGGGATGGCAGCCACCCTGCTGCGGCCGCGTAGCGGTCGGCATCGCCGGTAGCTGCTCCGATCGGCCCAACGTTCTGCCCACGGTCGGCGACTAGGGTGGCCCCTGGCCTCGCCACACGCGAAGCAGAATGGCCATTATGACTGTCGTGGAGGTGTTTTCATGAGCACCACCGAGCGTTTCGGCGGTGCCGACGCCCCGTCGCCTGTGGACCCCTGGACCACCGCCCAGCACAGTGCGGAGTTCGCCACCCTGCGCAGGAAGCTCCGCGGCTTCATCTTCCCGATGACGGCGTTCTTCTTGACCTGGTATTTCCTGTACGTCCTGCTCGCGGCATTCGCCCCGCAATTCATGGCCATCAAGGTGCTCGGCAACATCAACGTCGGGTTGCTCATCGGCCTGCTGCAGTTCGTCACGACCTTCGTGATCACCACCGCCTACGTTCGGTTCGCGACCAAGAACCTGGACCCGATCGGCGTCCGGATCCGCGAGCAGATCGAGGGAGTGGCCCGGTGACCGGCTCGATCACACCGATGTCATCGGCTTGGCTGGCTCAGGAGGCGGTGGGGGAACCGCTGCTCAACGCCGGGATCTTCCTGTTCTTCGTTGTGGTCACCCTGGTGATCGTGCTCCGGGCCTCCCGTAGCACCAAGACCGCCGCCGACTACTACGCCGCGGGCCGGTCGTTCACCGGCCCGCAGAACGGTGTCGCGATCTCTGGTGACTACCTGTCCGCGGCGTCGTTCCTGGGCATCGCCGGGGCCATCTCGATCTACGGCTATGACGGCTTCCTGTATTCGATCGGCTTTCTGGTCGCCTGGCTGGTGGCCCTCCTGCTGGTCGCTGAACTGCTGCGAAATACCGGCAAGTTCACCATGGGCGACGTGCTGAGCTTCCGGATGCGACGGCAACCGGTGCGGGCCGCCGCCGCGGTGTCGACGCTCGCGGTGTCGTTCTTCTACCTGCTGGCACAGATGGCCGGTGCCGGTGGCCTGGTCGCGCTGCTGCTCAACGTCCAGGGTCGCGCTGCGCAGGCGCTCGTGGTCACCGTCGTCGGCGTCCTGATGATCGTCTACGTGCTGGTCGGTGGGATGCGCGGTACCACCTGGGTACAGATTGTCAAGGCCGCGCTGCTGATCATCGGTGCCGGCATGATGACCTTCTGGGTGCTGGGCGCCTTCGGGCTCAACCTGTCGGCCCTGCTGGGCGAGGCGGCGGCGAGTTCGTCGCAGGGGGCCGCTGTGCTCGAGCCGGGCCTGCAGTGGGGACTCAACACCACAACCAAGATCGACTTCGTGTCGTTGGCGATCGCGCTGGTGTTGGGCACTGCTGGTCTGCCGCACATCCTGATGCGCTTCTACACCGTGCCGTCGGCCAAGGAGGCCCGCCGTACGGTGGTGTGGGCGATCTGGCTGATCGGTGTCTTCTACCTGTTCTCACTGATCATTGGCTACGGCGCGGCGGCACTGGTGGAAGGCGGTCCGCAGCGGATCGCCAACATGCCCGGTGAGGAGAATTCGGCTGCACCGCTACTGGCCTACCAGCTGGGTGGGGAGCTGCTGCTCGGCTTCATCTCCGCGGTGGCCTTCGCCACCATCCTCGCTGTGGTCGCTGGGCTGACGATCACCGCGTCGGCGTCCTTCGCGCACGACGTGTACGCCAACGTGATCAAGCACGGCGACCTCGAGCCGGACCGTGAGGTGCGGGTCGCGCGCATCACCGCCTGCGTCATCGGCGCACTGGCGATTCTCGGCGGCATCTTCGCGCTGGGCCAGAACGTTGCTTTCCTGGTGGCACTGGCTTTCGCGGTGGCCGCCTCGGCGAATCTGCCGACCATTCTGTACTCACTGTTCTGGAAGCGGTTCAACACCACCGGCGTGCTGTGGAGCATGTACGGCGGGCTGATCAGCTGCGTGGTGCTGATCATCTTGTCGCCGGCGGTCTCCGGCAGCACGGGCTCGATGTTCCCCGGCCTGGATTTCGCGATCTTCCCGCTGAAGAACCCCGCCCTGGTTTCGGTGCCGCTGTCGTTCCTGCTTGGCTATTTCGGCACCGTGTTGAGCAAGGACCAGGCGGACGACGCGAAGTACGCCGAGATGGAGGTGCGGGCGTTGACCGGAGCCGGTGCCGAGAAGGCACTGGTGAAGCGCCGGTAACGCCTGACGTACATGTCACTGTGGCACCATCTGGTCATGATGTCCCCAGTCCCCGCCGTCTCTGTGCCCAACGTGCCCGATGGCGCTGTCCTGCTCGACGTCCGCGAGAATGACGAGTGGGCCGCCGGGCATGCTCCCGGGGCCGTGCACGTCCCCATGGGACAGATACCGCAGCAGATCGACGAGCTTGCCAGCACCTTCCCCGACCGCCCGGTGCACGTGGTGTGCCGTTCCGGGGCACGGTCGGCACGGGTCACCGCTTATCTCGCGCAGGCGGGGTGGGACGCCGTGAATGTCGACGGCGGGATGCGGGCCTGGGCGGCTGCCGGCCGCCCGATGGTGGCCGAGTCGAGCACGGCGCCGAGGGTTCTGTAGGGCTGGCGATGCCCACCCAGCCGCGCTACACCGGTCCACCGTCCTACCCCGTGCCACCGCGCTGGGGTTTCTCCCGGCTCGGCTGGCGATGGCCGGCACCGCAGAACGGTCCCGCGGTGAGCTCCGTCGAGCAGATGCGTGGACTGGCCGCTACGGCGATCCCACTGCTCGGGCTGACAGCCCTGCTGATGCTGGCCACTGCCGGTGCCGAGATATGGCGTTACGCGCTGCTGCTGGACAGCCGCACCGACGCGGTACCCGCCGGGCCGCTGCACGCCAGCGACGCGTTGGTGATCACCGGTGGGGTGATCTCATTACTTGCCGGGATCCTGGCCGGCGCGGTGACGGTGGGGTGGCTGATCCGGGCCTGCACGGTAGCGGCCCGGGCCGTCAAGGTGACACCGGCTCGGCGGCCCTGGCAGCTGGTCGCCGGCGTCCTGGTGCCAGGCGTGAACCTGCTGGTGCCGGGCGCGGTGCTCGCGGAGCTGGAGCACGCGGCACTGGGCAGGGATCCGCGCCGCCGACCGCGCCCGTCCCGGCTGGTCATCGGATGGTGGACGATCTGGGCGACCGGACTGGTACTGGCCGCTATCACCATGCTGTGGAATCTGCGCGACGGGGTGCAGGCCCGCGCCGACGGCGTGCTGCTGCACGCGGCAACCGACCTGGTTGCGGGGGCTGTCGCAATCGCCACGATCGTCGTGGTGCGCAGGCTCACCCGGTTGCTCAGCCCGGCGAAGCTGATCGCCACCCGCCGAATGGTGGTAGTGCGGGTGCCTGATGGCACCCCGTCGTGAGTGGCATTCGGTGCTGGAACACTGTTATGCACTCACGACCGCTAACCTGCACCGGTGTCCAAACGCAGCGCAACGAAAACCCGCCGGACCAGCAACGGCGAGTACAACCCCCGCCAGTCCTGCCCCTGCGGCTCCGGCAAGAGGTACAAGGCCTGCCACGGTGACCCAGGCGGTGCTCAGGACGTCATCATCAGCCGTCCCTTCGCGGGGCTGGCAGCGGAGTGCCAGCTCGTGGCACTGCGCGAATTCGTGCCGTCGGCGACTGCACCCTTACCGCTGGCGCAACCCGCCGGGCGAGACATCACGGTGGCAACTGTGCTGCCGACGGCCGCCGCCGCGATAGTGCGACCCGACGGTACGGCGCTGGTTGGCCTGCAAGTGCTGACCCGATCCGGTGATCTATCCCGGGACCTTGGCCGGGCGGTGACCTGGGCGCTGACCGCGGAGCCCGGCTCGGTGCTACCCAAGGTCAGCACCACCGCCGAGGGCGAGCAGATCCGGCTGCAGGATCTACTGGTCCCCGAAACACCCCTTGACGTCACCATGTACCGCGACTTCGCCTGGTGGATCCCTGGTGATGAACCCCCGTCCGGCGAGGCGGCACAGTCGATACAGCGGGCCAACTCCGCGATCATGCCGACCGAAGCCGTCACCGGGCAGGACGTCGATTCCGCCTACTGGGTCGACGCCGGGGAGAAGGCGCACCTGCGGTGGGTCCGCTCCGAACCGGAGGAGCAGCTGCTCGCCGCACTGGCCCGGCTGGCGGCCCGCGACGAGCTCAGCCTCGGCGACGGCTCACGCTATGCAGGCTCCTTCCGCGCGCACGGGGTGCTGGTGCCGGTCTGGGACCTCGACCGCGAGCAACACGCCCGGGAGTGGTCCGCCCCGGCGGAGGCTTTCGCAAAGCGGTTGGCGCAGGCACTGGACTCGCTGAACAGCACGCCGCTCACCGACGCGGAACGCCGCTCTGTGCGCGGCCTCCGCGGCCGCCAGATCACCCTGCGCTGAGCTCCACTCCTTGCTCTCTCGGCATTCAGCGAGCTCAGCGGGGTTTCGCAGGCCGAGATAACCACGTTGAGCCCGCTGAATGGGGGGATCACCTTTAGGGCAGCCAGTTGATGCGATCGCCGAGGAGGGCGTAGCCGACGAAAGCGACGATGTCGATCAACGCGTGGGCGCCGATCAATGCCCACAGGCGGTGGGTGCGCTGCCATACCCGACCGAAGACGATCCCCATCACGAGGTTCCCGATGAAACCGCCAACTCCCTGGTAGAGGTGGTAGGTGCCGCGGAGTACCGCGCTGGCCAGCACGGCACGTCCTTCTCCCGATCCCAGCTGGCGCAGGCGAGTGATCAGGTACCCCACTACCAACATCTCCTCGGCCACGGCGTTGGCCACCGCGGCCGCAAGGAGCACCGTGACGCGCCACCAGGTATCGCCCAGCGCGGAGGGCAGCACGGTCAGGTTGAGACCGGCCGCCCGGGCCAGGAGATAAAGGCCCAACCCCGGCACGCCGATCAGGGCCGCCAACCCGACGCCGAGCCGAGCATCCCGACCGAGGCACCGGCGGTCCAGGCCGAGAATCCGTAGCGAGATCCCGCTGCGACACAGCAGGTAAGCTCCTAGGCCCCCCCAGGCCAACAGCTGGAGCACTCCAGTGAGCTGGTAGGCGAGATCCAACAGTTCGGCCCTGCGGACCGGCGCGTTGATCGCCACCGACTGGTCCGCCAGGGACTCCGCAGCAAGTAGCGCATCGAGCAGCGCCAGCAGGCTGCGCAGCCCGGCCAGACCCAGCGTCACCGCCAACACCAGGGTGATCTCGACGATCAACGCTCGACGCTGTACGGAATCGGTGATCACTGCGGGCTGTTGCGGCTGCGGCGGGGTCAGCCATCCCGAAAGCCGCCCGCCCAGCCGTCCGGCCCATGTCCTCACTCCGCGACGCTATCCGCTGCTCGCGGCCCCGCGTATCGTGGCCGCGTGTGGCGGTTCACGCTCTCTCGGCGATGGTGGGCCGGGCATGTGCTGGTCATCCTGTGCTGCGCGGTGTTCATCTGGCTGGGCCGTTGGCAGTGGGGCCGGGCGGAGTCGCCCACCGGTGACTGGCAGAACCTCGGCTACGCCCTGCAATGGCCGTTGTTCGCGGCCGTACTCGTCGCCGCTTGGACCCGGTTCCTGTGGCTTGAACAGCATCGCGGCCCCGGCCCGGCACCCGCGCCGAACGTGGCCCAACCGGATAATGGACGCTCCACTCGACATCCGGGGCCCCGACCGATACCGGAGGACGATCCCGACGATGAGCTCGCCGCGTACAACACCTACCTCGCCCGGCTCGCCGAGCAGGACCGGCGGTCCTAGCCGCCGGCTCGCGACCTGGCTGATCGTCTACCGGATCTTCGCCTACGCCACCGGTGTGATGCTGCTCGTGCTGACGGTGTCCGTGGTGTTGCATTACGGCTTCGGTGATGAGCGACTCGCCTGGAGCGGGCCCGTGCACGGATATCTCTACATGGGCTACCTGGTCAGCACGGTGTTCGTGGGCACCTCGATGCGATGGCGTCCTGGGCGGATGGTGCTGGTGGCGCTGGCCGGCACGATCCCCCTGATGTCCTTCGTGGCCGAGCGCCATGTGACCCATGTGGTGCGGGCAGGCCTGGTCGAGTCGGCATCGCCACGGTGAGCCCTGGCAGGCGCCAACCAGGCCGCTACTAAGGTGCGTCGGGTGTCAACGGTGCTGAATCTGCATGCCTCCGGTCCGCGAGGCGTCCGACCACTTCTTGCCAGGCTCGTCGATGACGCGGCGCTGTTCCCGCCGTCGGCGACGAGCTTGGTTGATGTGGTGGCGACGCACCTTGCTGCCCGCCGCGAGCCGTACGCGGGGGTGATCGGTTTCCTGCTCTGCCCCACTTCCCGGCTCAGCGCTCTGGTTACTGCGCTGCGCAAGGCACCTCCGGCACAACCGGTCGCCTTGTCGCTGGTGGCCAACACCGGATTGGGGGGCCTACCCAAGGCCATCTCGACCGCGTTGGACAACGGAAACCTCCTGGATCTGCGGATGATCGAGGTGCCGGCACCATCGGATGTGGACTCCAATTGGCTGGTGCAGCTCACCGAGTTCGTGCCCGATGACGTGGTTCGGGTGGTGGAACCGCGCCGTGGCCGGCCGGACTGGCTCGACGGTGTGCGCCGGGTCGCCGAGGCCGGCTGCTGGCCCAAGCTGCGCTGCGGCGGCAAGTCCGAGGAGT
>JALZCO010000286.1 GCA_030863015.1 Actinomycetota bacterium | reverse complement strand
CCGCCACACTGTCGGCGTGGTGCTTCGCCGACCACATGGGCCCGGCCGACGTCACCGAGAACAGCGGCCTGGACGTCGGCGTCGGCGAGTACGGCGATCTGGTCAGCCGGCCGGGCACGACACCCCTGGTCGGGGGTCGACCTCGCCCTGCACCAGCCGACCGCCGTGCCGCTGCATCCGGATTTCGAGTGCGCCGTCATCGTGCTGGACGGTGCGGTCGGCGTCCACGGCGAGCCGCTGCAGCCCGGCAACCTCGGCCACCTCGGCAGCGGCCGAAGCGAACTCCACCTCGACGTCCGCGAACCACCCGGGCCGTGCTACTCGGCGGACAATCTAATGAGTTTCCTTCCATTCATGTTGTTGCGTCGTTCGAGGCGCCCAGGCGGCCGGTATTTCCTGATAGGCATTCGTGCCCGTCGTTAACGGGAAACGGCCTGCACGGAAACCATGCGCGTGGGGTCGACGATCCTGTTCCGCATACCCTGGGCACTACCGATGAAGCTCCGTGCGGTGAGCGCGTGGAGGTAGCGTTGATCCAGGTAATGGCAGAGCCTCTGAGCGGTCATAGCCTGGTTGGGGTGACCAACAGGGAACGAAATTCGCGAGTTCCTGATCTCCCGGCGGGCCAGGGTCACGGCGCGGCGCAGGTGCCGCCGCACCTTCGGGCCGTCGCCGAGGCGGGCTGCAGCCCGCGGCCTGTGCCTGTGACGACGCGTAGGGGACGGCAAGCTCACATGACGGCCGCGGTGGCCGAGCAAGGATACCGGGCACGACGTGTGCCACTAGGTAGTCACCGCCTAGTGGGTTAAGTAATGACCCTTGCTGCTGGCGCGGTTGGTCCTGCCCCAGCTTAGGGTGGCCGTGCCGCAGACGGCGTCTCACTACCTGTGCACCTACTCAAGAACCGGGCTTATGAGCGACAACGCCTCTGCGTGACACGAGAAGAGGGCCCGGTCAAAAGTTCACCGAATAGA
This sequence comes from Actinomycetota bacterium, assembly GCA_030863015.1. GTDB lineage: Bacteria > Actinomycetota > Actinomycetes > Mycobacteriales > Pseudonocardiaceae. Next base: position 4,993 of record JALZCO010000286.1, on the reverse strand, counting down.
CACCGGTCCTGAAAACTTCTGTCACTGCCCACCGCTGAGGGACCACTCGAAGCGCAGATGCACCTAGGTAGTGGCTGAAGGAATTCTCCGTGGTGAACGCATGTTGCCAGACGACCTTCTTTTGCCCCATGGTGAGGACAAGCCGAATCGGCGATGCCGCCGCAACGGCCCTCCGGTCAACGAGGTGGAGACTGCAATGAGCACGAGCATGATCTGGGTGACCGCTCGCCGTGGTTCGATCGCAGTGGCGGTGACCTTTTTCGCCCTGAACTTGACCGGTTCCAGCGCCGCAGCCCTGGCGGGCCGCAATGGCGCGCCCAGTCCTGTGACGGGGAACAGCACATCAGCATTGGGCTCGATGAGCCAGTACGCACTGGTGGAGCCATCGGAAACCGTCCGCAAGTGCGCAAATGGACTGCTGAACGCCTCCAGCCAGGGCACTTGCGACTCCGTGGTCCTCGTCACCGAGTAGCACCCCCACTCGGTTTTGCTTGCCGTCCTGCGCTAGACGATGAGCTCACGCAGCTCCTCGACCCTCCGGTACGCCGATCCAACGCCACCGTGCATCTGCGCAACGCAGCCCGCACCTGCGGTCCACCTGCCTTGCTGGCTGATGCACAGACGGTGGGCGGTGTCAACTTTACGCGAGTGGCGTCGGTACATCGACAGTCATCAACATCACCTGGTATGGGTTCCAGGTAGACATTGTGAAGTAGATCTGCACTCCGTTGTCAGACCGTCGACTATATTGAGGGATCTGATACGGACCATACATCCCTGCCAAGTCAGCGCTGCGATCGACACCGAAGCCTTCCTGTGTGTGGTCAGCGCCTGGCAGATGCATGAACTTCCCGAGCCCATCGTTAACCGAAAAAGCGAGCTTGCCCTTGGACCAGGGTCCGTAAGGACTTTTTGCCCAGTGCATTACTATTCCACCAACGGATGATCTATCTGCCGGCCAGTCTGCGTTGTAAAGGCATATCCAGGCATCCAGCAACTGATCCCAGCGAACCGACAGTTCTCCGACACTGCCCGCGCAGAAGAGTGGAACCGCACTGTCCTCGCTACGGTTCCATCGCGGTTGGCTCAGCCCGCCGGCGTAAAACAGAAATCCGCCCGGTTCTTCAAGTTTCGCGACTGGCTTCACCGCAATGTAGACATCGCTGGAGCGGTAGCGTCCGCTGCCAAAAATAGCAAGCTGCGGTCCGTCTCCGGGGAGTCCATGCTCATGCGCATCAACGATCGCCGTCGACACGTTGATGAATTTGAAGCGCGACACCTCGTATAGGAGCTTGAAGTCGAGGCCGTTGTTGTCCGACCGGGCCAGTACTGATCTGCCCATCAAGGCATAGATTCCCGCGTGACGGCGATCGGTGCTGAAGAAAACGTACATTCTACCTTTCCAGCTCACGCCGTCGAGGGGAACATTGAAGGCGTCCTGGGCAATGCCGGAGACCAACGGTGGCCGAGGAAGGAACGTCAATTCAAGACCATCGTCAGCATTCGCATCTGTACAAAACGCGATTGCATCGAGGTCATCGTTGGGAGTGCTGTGCCCTACTCGCCAGGTATCACCGAACAGGAAGTAGAGGCGACCCTGATGGGAAAACGAAGCACCGAGATCAGTGCCGACAATATTGAACCTACTCTCGGTCCGGTTGAGGGCATATCTTGGTGTTCCTATTCCGTTCCAACCTTCACGATCGAATTCCCCGGTCAACTGTGCGATCTTCTGAGCGCGGTTGGCAAGTCGCGGATGTGGCTCCAGCATGTCGAAGCAGTCCGTCCGAATCCAGAACTCCTCGACGTGGACGTTCGGATGCCAATAATGGACGACTGAGCCACGGCACTCATCAACGAGGACCTCGAAGTTCCCACGCGGTGCTGAGTCGAAACTGGACTGAATAACGCCACCGAGTCCCGCGCAGGATTGGGTGATAAACTGCGCCCTGGCCCAGGCTCCGCTGGTGTCGCGGAAGAAATGGCGAAGTTCTATCGAATTATTTCCCAGGTGCAGCGGTACCACGACTTCGAAGTTGCCGTGCGCTCCGGTGCCGTAGTCGGATTGGATGAGGCAGCCGGCCCCGGATACGTTGTCGCGTTCGCCGGTAATGCGCGGTCCGCGGATCCAGGGTAGGCGGGGGTCGCTGTTGTTGCGGAAGAAGTGGCGTAGTTCGACGGTGCCGTTGGTATGTCGTAGGGGTACGACGACTTCGAAGTTGCCGTGCGGGCCGGTGCCGTAGTCGGATTGGATGAGGCAGCCGGGACCGGTCACGTTGTCGCGTTCGCCGGTGATGCGCGGTCCACGAACCCACGACCCGAAGTCGTTGTGAGAATTGTCGCGGAACCAGTGCCACAGTTGGTCGCCTTGTAGAAGGACCGCCTCAAAGTTACCGTGGCGGCTGCGTCCGAAGTCGGCTTGTATGAGACTGACATAAGTTCTGACCATCACAGTCCTTCCAGTCCCAGTGAGCTCTGCGCGAATCCGGCTACTGGCGAGCGCCCAGCCACGCAGCTGTTGAAGTCCGCGGCGGCTACCAGGCGCCCATGCGCGTCCGCGGCGAAATCTTAGGGGTTGTCGTGCAGTACCGACTCCGCACCATCTAGACGCCTCGCGTCCACCTCGCGTCACCAACCCAGCCGACTGTGACGACCAGGGCAAGCGGTATCTACAGCGGGCAGCGTTAGGGATCCAACCGTGCACCGGCTGCGGACACGCCGTACGAGCTCTGCGGCCTGTCGTTGCCGGTGAACGGAGAGGCAAAATGATCTGCCGGCCGGGGCATGTTGAGCAGTTGCCGTCGCAAGCGCCGTTGTCGTGTTGGGCGCGCGGGATCGTGGTGTCGACCTTGTAAGAGGCCTAGTATCCGGCGTTCTGACCCAGGTTCCCGAACAGCCACAGCAACACGAAGATCACTATGACGATTTCATACCACTTCGCGTAGAGCATGCTGACCTCCTTCCACCGTGACTCCTTGTACTTAACACCGCCTTCGACCACGTCCGGTGGGCGCAGCGACACCAGTGAGGTGGAAGTTCATGATCGAGGCATAAGAGGCTTAAGTGGTTACACAAGTGTAGCCAAAAGGAGCAGTCTTTGCACGCCAGCAGTTAGCTTTTTGTTCTCTTCTTACTACCCACTGTGATAGGCTTAAAGCCGACGAGGGAACTCTCGGTTGCGGTCTAAGGTGTTCGTATGCGGCCAACCGTGCTGCTCCGAGCCGGCCACCAGCTGTGAGCACCTGCGTCGAAGGAGAGCGGATCGCGCGAATACTCGGGTTGCAGCAGCTCCCCGGGGAGGGTGGCCTGTTCCGCCGGACTTACGTCGACGCACACTGCTCAGTGATCTACTTCATGCTGATTGCTCCGGATTTTTCGGCGCTGCACTCGCTCGACGGTGCGGAGACTTATCACTGGTACGCCGGATCGCCGCTGCGGCTGCTGCTCCTGCACCCTGACGGGCAGGTCGATCAGCCAGTTCTCGGATCGGATCTTGTCGGCGGAGCGCGGCCGCAGGTCGTCGTGCCCGCGGGGGTATGGCAGGGCTCCAGCTCACTCGGCGAGTGGACTCTGGTGGGTACCACCATGGCCCCGGCGTTCCAGTGGTCAGCCTTTCACCTCGGCCGGCGCACCGAGCTGGTCTCAGGCTGGCCGAATGCGGCGCGCCAGATTCGTGCCCTCACCCGGGCCTGACCACGGTGATACCACGTCGGTGCACTGATACTCCGCCGTTCACGACGAGATTCGTGTCCGGTGATCCACTCGGCCATCGAGGAGGCCAGGAAAGACACAGGGTCATGGTCCAGGCCGGCACGCCAGATCGGCCCGGGGGTCACCATGGCCACAGTCCCGCCCAGGTCCATACCTTGCCGCAACCCGCCCTCACCGTGCACGCCGCCACCGCTCCCGAGGCCATCTGCGCGCGATGCTGATCAGTCTCGTGGTCGGCGCAGCCCTGCTCGTACCCTCATTGGTCTTCCTGTTCACCCTGTTCCAGCGCAGCCAGTCCAAAACAAATCAGCGGTGAAACGCTGAAGGAATACGCATTGTGTGTCACTGCACAGCAGGTTGTGATCGGACAACGTTTGGCGAGGCCAAATCATGAAGTACTCCGATGGACTCGGCATGGCGGCCTCGTTGCTGGTCCAGCCGTCCGGCGGGCACACTGCGTCGAGAGGCTTTCACCGCCTCAGTGACCACCGCGGTCACCTTGGGAGCGAACTGCGCTGCCGTCCGCGCCTGGACAATCCACACCACCGCGGGAATCGATTCCATTACCAGGAATGCGGCTACCACCACGAGGTAGGGCATCCCACGCGCAGCACCGAACATGCCCAGCGCAATGCCTCCCACTCCGCGCAGTGCGTGGCCAGCCGCCCAGACCATGCCGGGGCTGGACCGGACCATCCAACGACCGGTCAGGAAGTACAGGCCGATACCGATCAATCCAGACACGGTCAGCATCGTGGAGATCTGCGCCTCCATCATGGTCATACTCCCGACCAGATGGATCACTACCGGGACGCCGAACAGCGACAGCAGCAGAAGTGTCTTCAGGGGTACCACGGTGCGCAACGGTTGGTCCGCTTCGATGGGATCAGCCGTCGGCTGGCGGATCCGGGTCGCCGCGGAGTGACTGGTGGTCCACACAAGCACACTGAGCAGGCCGATCGCCAGCCCGCCGACCCGAAACTGGGTATGGAACGGCAGTTTCGCCGCTGCCATCGCACCGAGTACCAGCCCGCCGAAGATCTTGCCCAGATCCAGGTTGAGTTGCAGCCAGGTCAGCTGCCTTTGCTGGGTGTACGCGGGCAGATCGGTGCTCAGGATGAGGGTTGGAGCTGCGACTGCCACCGCCGCCGCGCCGACACCCATCACCGCGATGGCGAGCACAATCGATAACGAATCACCACCGGACAGGGCCAGCGCTCCGAGACCGATGGCCATCCCCAGCACACCCAGCGCCTGCACCAGCCGGTGCGCCCGGTGGCGC
>JALZCO010000268.1 GCA_030863015.1 Actinomycetota bacterium | reverse complement strand
GTACTCGAACGACAGCGCGGGCAACGGGCGGGAGAGCCCGGCCAGCACGTCCGCCTCGAAGCCCTCGACGTCGATCTTGCAGAAGGCCGGCAGGCCGTGGAGCGCAATGAGATGGTCAAGGGTCGCCACCTCCACCTCGACGGAGCGGTCCCACCGCACGCGGGCGAAGCTGCGGTCCGCCGCCACCGACTCGATCCAGTTGGGCGACATTGACGAGACCGTCGGCGTCGCGGTCGACAGGCCCAGCCGCGCCCGCCCGGCCTGGGACCCGGCGGCCCCCGGCACGATGGTGACGCCTTGATCACGGCCGAAGAAGAGACGCAGAATGCCCAGGCAGTCGGGCTGCGGCTCGACCGCGATCACCCGCGCCCCCAGCTGCCGCCAAGCGCGCACCCGGCTCCCGACGTGGGCGCCGATGTCGAAGCCGACATCCCCCGGTCCGAGGAACTCGCGGTAGAACTCCAACATCCGTCGGTGCTTGCCCGGCACGCCGTGGTACATCACCAGGGATCGTCCGATCCCCCAGGCGCGGCCGAGCATGCCCTGACCTTACCGCGGAGCCGGTCCCCGAAAAGATCGTTTACCTTCCTTCGCTTGGAGGGGTGGGGGTTCTGTTGCGTAGGCGGGAAGCAGACAAGAGTTCCGCTGCGCTGGTTCGATTAGATGGCGTGGGGAGTTCGGTGAATACCGCTGGGAACCGATGCCGCGGGTCGACATCGACACCGAGTTCGTAGTGGCCGCGACGGGTTCTGGACGAAAGCGTGCCCGGTACTGATTACCCGTGCTGAGCGCAACCGTTTCAGGCCACGCATCGGCCGCAGTCGGGCCTTCAGACGCCCGTGATCGGCTTCGACGGTGTTATTCGCGTACTGCTCGGTGACGTGGCATGCAGCCGGGGAACAGCTTTTCGATCACTCGCGGGTAGGCGCTGCCCGGTCGGTGGTGACCTCAGCGGGCCGTGGGCAGTGATCGAGGACGCCGGTGAAGAACTGGCGGGTGGCCGCTAGATACCGCTTCTCCGATACCAGTAGGTCAATGACCTGGCCGTCCTGGTCGATCGTCCGATACAGATACACCCACCGCCCGGCGACCTCATATACATATACGTCTCATCGACGAACCATCGATTCCCGACCGCGTGACGACAGGGTCGCAGGCCTACAGAGAGCCTTTCCGCGCTGAACCACTCGCTGCCCGGCAAATCGCACCGGTTGGGCATCGGATGGATGGCCATAAGTGGGCTGGGAGCCTGCGGCTTGGGCTGCACCGAGATCTTGATCACCCTTCGGCATCTGTGGGAACTCGCCGGGGGAGGGCAGATCGAGACCGCCGAGAGCTTTCGCTGCTGCACGTCTTCTGGGCTAGAAAGCGGACCAGGTTGGGTGAGCCGATCGCTTGATGCAACAGTGCCGTCATCGCACCGTGTCACGCCACCACAGTTGATCGGTAGCGGTGCTGATGATGAGCTTTCCGGCGTGGCCGGCTAGCCCGGTTGCGTCGTCGGGCACGGTGCCGATGGCGGTCCAATGCGCCTCGTGCAGCAGCGGTGGCCGCATCCATAGCGTCCGATCCGATGTGACACAAAACAGCCGACCGTTCAGGTTGGTCATCGCCACCACGTTGCTCGCGTGCCCAACCCGTGTCCAATCCACACCTGATCCGAGCTCTTCGAATCGAAGGTATACAAGGTCATTGGTCGATGTGGCACCGAAGAGTCCTTCGTAGCTTGCGGCGAGCGCCATCACTGCGGGTGCAACCCCAATCTCAATCCAATGCATGTCATGCATCACAGGCTCGCGCCGCCACAACCGAGCGTCGTTAGTGACAGCATAGAGGCCAATCGGTTGGTCGCCAATCGCCTCGCGGGGACTGGTCATCGCACGGACAAAATCCGCACGCCCCACCAAGACCCAGTTAACATTCTGGCCGACCGGGTCGCGAGCCCACAGCATATTATGTTCATCCGCGGCAAAGAGGACGTTCTCACAGGCCGCTAGCGCCGTGACCGAATGGGCGTACCCTATGCGCTCCCAGTTACTTGACGGCCACGGGTGTGAGA
>JALZCO010000236.1 GCA_030863015.1 Actinomycetota bacterium | reverse complement strand
CCGCGGCTGCTGCTGCCGCCGCAGCCGCGGCCTGTTCACGATCCCGGGCTGCGCGCCATTGGTCGTAGCGCTGGCGCTGACCCTGCAGCCCGGCCACCGCGTTCTGCGCCTCGTAGAGCTGGCGCTCCAGGTCCGCCTTGTGGTCGAGCAGTGCATTGGCCTGTGCGGATTTAGCTGCCTCGGTGTCGACCGCGGCACGGTAGGCGGTATTGAGCGCGGTCGTGGCGTCGACAGCGGCCTGCTGGGCGGCCTGTGCAGCTGCCAACGCAGCCCGCGTCTGCGAATCCTTGTTGGCCGCATCGATACGGGCCCGCCGCATGTTTTCCACCGCGTTGAGCTGAGAGCCTCCCACCGCGTCCAGCAACTCTGCTCTGGCCAGCAGATCCTTGGGGCTGTTGGAGCCAAGGAAGGCCGAGATCGATCCGATTGTGCTGCCCTGACGGAAGCTTGCGGCCGCAAACAAGTCCAGATTTCGATGTGCCTCGGCAACCTGGGCAGCTGCTGCGTCGGCCTCCGCGCGGGCGTTGTCTGCCGCGGTCAGCGCGGCTGTGGCGGCCGCCTCCGCGGCTTGTTGGTCGACCAATGCCTTGTTGGTCTGCTCGCGCTTGAGTGCGACTTCGGACTGCAAGACCAGCAGAGCGGCGTCGGCCTGGGCAACCTGATTGGCCAGTTGGCCGACCCGGCTCGCGGTGGTGTTCGCGCGATTCTGGCTGGCTCTGAGGTCGTCATCGCTGGGGTTTGGTGGGGGCGGCGGCACGGCGCGCCCGATAGCGGGTTGCCCCACCAGCGCCAGCACCGTGAGCGAGGCTGCGGCCAGGACGCGGCCAGCGGAGCGACGCCGAGTCCGGACGTTCAAATCCACTCCTCCCCCAGCTCCCCTGCAGGTGCCGGCCCTCCCTGACGTCCGCCCGATCTCCCCAAGCAGATACGCGGTTGCACTGTGCCACTTAAGCCTCCTCGACACCAGTAGCCTCAAACATAACAAGCTTAACTTCAACCACAAGAGTTACAAGCAAGAGAATACTTAGTAACAGCCTGTTATGTCACGTTGGAGATCGTTGGAGATCGAACCGTGCTGGGCGCTAACTGCAGTGGCGAGACTGATCCCAGTTCGACGGGGGTAACACCCGGAACTCACCGTGCAGCGGCGGAGCGGGTAGCACGCTCACACGCCGCTTTTGGCCTACAACGTTGCCTGGTCGCAGGCGTTAGTTCACCTGACGCTCCCGACCCTGCCAGTACTGTTCGCGTAACTTGAACTTCTGGATCTTCCCGGTTGCGGTGCGCGGTATCGCCTCACGAAACTCCACCGAGGTCGGCGCCTTGTATCCGGCCAGCCGTTCCTTGCAGTATCTGATGATCTCGTCGGGGGTGACCTGCTCCCCGTCGGCCGGCACGACCAGTGCCTTGACCGTCTCACCCCACTGCTCGGAGGGAACCCCGATTACGGCGACCTCGGCGACCGCCGGGTGGCTGAACACGCAATCCTCCACCTCGATGGAGGAGACGTTCTCGCCGCCGGTGATGATCACGTCCTTGCGCCGGTCCATGATCGACAGGCAACCCTCATCGTCCACCGATCCCCCGTCGCCGGTGTGGAACCAGCCGTCCACCAGCACGTCGCTGCTGGCTTGCGGATCATTCCAGTAACCGGCCATCACGACGTTGGAGCGGGCCAGCACCTCCCCGGACTCGGAGATGCCTACCCGTGTGCCCAGGGCTGGGGCGCCGGCCCGGGACAGCCTTCGGGCCCGATCCGCGGCAGGCAGATCGTCATCGGTAGGCGCGCAGCGGTTGAAGGTGAGCAGTGGTGCGGTTTCGGTGAGTCCGTAGATCTGAAGGAATTCCCAGCCGAGTTCTTCGCCGATCCGCTGGATGGTCTTGGTGGGGGGTGGCGCGCCCGCGCAGACCAGCCGCACCCTGCCTCGCCCGGGGATCTCACCGGTCCACCTGGTGGCGGCGTCAAGTACCGCGTTCCATACTGCGGGGGCACCGCACATCAACGTCACGCCGTGCTGGTCGACCCGCCGCAGGATCTCCGCGCCGTCCACTTTGCGCAGTACCACATGCTTGGCTCCGAGCCCGACCAGGCCGAATGGCATGCCCCAGCCGTTGCAGTGAAACATCGGCAGGGTGTGCAGGTACACGTCGCGCTCCCAGGCCCGGGTGTGCAAGGCGAAGGTGACTGCGTTGATCCAGATGTTGCGGTGGGTCAGCTGCACCCCCTTGGGTCGTGCGGTGGTGCCCGACGTGTAGTTGATCGTCGCGGTGGCATCCTCGTCCGGCTCGGCCCAGGGGCGAGGCTCGGTGTCGAACCGCATCACCTGCTCCTCGGTCTCAGCGCCGAGTACGAAGCGGTGCGGGGCCGCCACGCCCTTGAGCGCCCCGTCGAGCTCCGGGTCGACCAACAGCACCGACGAACCACTGTGCTCGACGATGTAGTTCACCTCGTGGGGATGCAGCCGGAAGTTCACCGGAACGCAGATACGGCCACTGGCCGGCACCGCATGCAAAAGCTCAAGCAGTCGGGCGCAGTTGTGGCTGACCACGGCCACCCGTTCCCCCTCCGCTATGCCGAGTGCATCCAGGCCGGCCTGCCAGGCACGGACCCGCCTACCCAGCTCCCGGTACGTCAACGTCGGCAACGGTGAAGCCGGCTGCGTGGGCTCGTCCACGACCGCGATGGACTCCGCGAACGCCGTCTCGCCGCGGGCGAGAAAGTCGGCAACGGTTAAGGGCACCCGCATGGCTGGTACCTCCAGGAATGTGCTGACGTGATACCCAGGCTATGGCCGGCCTTGCGAGCGGGGCAGTCCCTGATCGAGGGGCCGTCACCAACATGTCCGCCGAGCGGGGGTTACCACGAACGCGCAGACTCTTTACTGGGGTGTAAACCACGTTGCCTGCTGAGCCCACCGGCGGGTACGCGGACGTAGAGTCACTGTTGAGGGCACCGACCTACCCTCTGGAGGAGTAGCCCGTGACCCAAGCAGCAGCGTGCGCCGACAGCTTTGGCACCCGCGGCACGCTGTCGGTCGGGGACGCCTGTTACGAGGTGTTCCGATTGGCTGAGCTGGACCACCGGCTCGGCCCGCAGTGGCGTGCGCTGCCCTACAGCCTCAAGGTGCTGCTGGAGAACCTGCTGCGGTTCGAGTCAGATGACGCCGGCGCGTTCGTCACAGCTGAGCACATCGAGGCGCTCATCGGCTGGGATCCTCAGGCGGCATCGTCCACGGAGATCCAGTTCACCCCGGCTCGGGTGATCATGCAGGACTTCACTGGGGTGCCGTGCGTGGTTGATCTGGCCACGATGCGCGAGGCGGTCACGGCCCTGGGCGGCGACCCGGATTCGGTGAATCCGCTGGCGCCGGTCGAACTGGTCATTGACCACTCGGTGATCGCGGACGTGTTCGGCCGTCCGGATGCCTTCGAGCGCAATGTCGATCTGGAGTATCGGCGAAACCGGGAGCGTTACCAGTTCCTGCGCTGGGGCCAGGACGCCTTCGACGAGTTCAAGGTGGTCCCACCGGGGACGGGGATTGTGCACCAGGTCAACATCGAGCACCTGGCTCGGGTCGTGATGACCCGTAACGGCCGGGCCTATCCGGATACCGTGGTGGGTACTGACAGCCACACCACGATGGTCAACGGGCTGGGCGTGCTGGGGTGGGGGGTGGGTGGCATTGAGGCGGAGGCTGCGATGCTCGGCCAGCCGGTGTCGATGCTCATCCCCCGCGTGGTCGGTTGCAAGCTGACCGGCTCCATCCCGCCCGGCACCACCGCCACCGACGTCGTCCTGACCTTGACTGAGATGCTGCGCCGGCACGGCGTGGTGGGGAAGTTCGTCGAGTTCTACGGTGAAGGCGTGGCGGCGGTGCCGCTGGCCAACCGGGCCACCATCGGGAATATGAGTCCCGAGTTCGGCTCCACCTGCGCGATCTTCCCGATCGACGAGGAGACCGTCCGCTACCTGAGGTTCACCGGCCGCCCGGATGAGCAGCTGGCGCTGGTGGAGGCCTACGCCAAGGAGCAGGCCCTCTGGCACGACCCGGGCCGGGAAGCCATCTACTCCGAGTACCTCGAGCTGGATCTGTCCACCGTGGTGCCTTGCATCGCCGGGCCTAAGCGCCCGCAGGATCGCATCGCGCTGTCCAACGCCAAGACCGCGTTTCACCACGTGCTGGCCGACTACGCCTCCGTCGAGGAGCCGGCCAAGTCAATGGTGGACGAGGCGGGTGAGGAATCCTTCCCGGCCAGTGATGCGCCCGCGGTGAGCAACGGCAACGGCAACGGGGTTCCCCGCACGATGATCTCCGCCGGAGCCGGTGTGCAGGGCCGTCCCAGTCGTCCCACACCAGTACGCGGCGGCGAAGACATCCACTACGAGATCGACCACGGCGCGGTGGTGATCGCCTCGATCACCTCCTGCACGAACACCTCCAACCCATCGGTGATGATCGGCGCAGCGCTGCTGGCCCGCAATGCCGTCGACCGAGGCTTAACCGTCAAGCCATGGGTAAAGACGTCGATGGCTCCTGGCTCCCAAGTCGTCACCGATTACTACGAGAAGGCCGGCCTGTGGCCCTACCTGGAGAAGCTGGGTTACCACCTGGTTGGCTACGGCTGCACCACCTGCATCGGCAACTCGGGTCCGCTACCCGAAGAAGTCGCACATGCCGTCCGCGACGCTGACCTCGCAGTGGTCAGCGTGCTGTCGGGCAACCGTAACTTCGAGGGACGGATCAACCCGGACGTCTCGATGAACTACCTCGCCTCGCCGCCGTTAGTGATCGCCTACGCAC
>JALZCO010000218.1 GCA_030863015.1 Actinomycetota bacterium | reverse complement strand
ACCACGTGGTCGAGCCGCTCTTTGATCTCCCAGCCCTGGGTCAGCGGTTCGGGCTCGTTCGGGAGCAGCAGCGTGGATGACAGCAGCGGCTCGTCCAGTTCGGCAAGCAGCGCTTGGGCGACGGCGTGCTGCGGGATCCGCACCCCGACAGTTTTCTTCTTCGGGCGCAGCAGCCGGCGCGGAACCTCCTTCGTTGCGGGCAGGATGAATGTGTAGCTACCTGGTGTCGAAGCCTTGATCAGACGGAACACCGTGTTGCTGACGTGGACGAACTGGCCGAGCTGGGCGAAGTCCCGGCACACCAGCGTGAAGTGGTGCTTGTCATCGAGGTCGCGGATCTCGCGGATCCGGCGCAGGCCGTCGGAGTTGCCGAGCTGGCAGCCCAAAGCGAAGCAGGAGTCCGTGGGGTAGACGACGAGGCCACCGTCGCGGATCAGCTCGACTACCTGACCGATCGCGCGCCGTTGCGGATCGACCGGGTGCACATTGAGGTACCGCGCCATGCCGTGAGCTTAGAATCATGCGGCCGCGATTGCGTGCGAACTCCCGGTGCACGGCGCGGCGCGCGAAGCCGGCCCGTTAGACGGTCACGCGCTGCGGCGGCGTGACCGTGCGATGACATGCGCCATGGCCCGCCAGCCGAGCAACAGCAGCGCCAGGCTCGCCGCGGTGACGAGCGCGAACGTCAGCGGCAGCCGATGGGTGAATGCCGCGCGTACGCCGAGGCCGACCACCACAACGCCGATCCATACCGCCACCCCGACCGGCAGCCGCAGCGGTGCCCGCCACGCCCGGACAATCAGCCATCCGGCGAGCAACCCCAGCAGGAACGGCATCGCAGTGGTCAGCGTGCCCAACGCGTCGGCCTCGGCATGTGACCTCCGTCCCACGGCGGCGAACACCAGCACCGCGGACACATCGGCTCCAGCGGCCAGCGCTACGGCCACTGGGCGGTGGGTCTGCGTGGTCACGCTGGCAGCCTATGTTGGCTGGCCTCCAGGTGCCCATCGCGTCGGCCAGGTAGGGCCGAGGTGTGCAGGGAATTTTCGCCGAGCTCCGGTGGGTTTTCCACGTCATGGCCGAACCGCCCCGGCTCTACGAGCCGTACCTGGCGGGCAAGCGCGAGATTCTCCGCCGCGTCGAGACCGGCGACGGTCCCGGTGCGGAACGGCTGCTCGCCGACTACCTGGACAAGGCGCACGAGCAACTCGTCAGCGCCTACGCGCATCGGACGGTTACCGGCGAGTGAGCGCGGACAACGTCAAGGCGGTGGCCGGATCCTCCATCGCATGTGCCGGGGTGGATGTCGGAGGGACGTTCACCGATGTCGTGGTGCATGCCGCTGGTCACCGGCCACGGGCTGTGAAGGTACCCACCACTGCGGATAACCAGGCTGTAGGTGTGCACCGAGGCGTCGAGCAAGCGTGGCCCGGCGCGGCGTTGCGGCTGCTGCCGCATGGCACCACGACGGCCACCAACGCGGTGCTGGAACGCCGGCTGGCCCGGACCGTGTTGGTGACGACCGGCGGGTTCGCCGATGTGCTGCGGATCGCCCGGCAGGACCGCCCCGCGCTCTATGACCTGACCGTGACCCGTCCCGAGCCGCTCGTGCCGCGCGAGCGGGTGGTGACCGTCGAGGAGCGGACCGGGCCGGACGGCAAACCGATCATCGCGCTGACCGACGAGGAGATCGATCGGGTGGTTCGCGAGGTCGAGCGCCTGAAGCCTGAGTCGGTGGCGGTGAGTTTGCTGTTCAGCTACGCCGGTGACGAGCATGAGCGGCGCCTGTACGAGGCGTTGTCCGCCAGGTTGGACGTGCCGATCACTCGATCCAGCGTGCTGCTGCCGGAATTCCGCGAGTTCGAGCGGACCTCGACCTGCGTGCTCAACGCCGCCGTCGAGCCCGTGATGCGCCGCTACCTGTCGAACCTGACGGCCCGTCTCCCCAGCCCGACGATCACCGTGATGACCTCGGGCGGCGGTACCGCAAGCGTCGACTTCGTGGCAGCCGCGCCGGTGCACACGTTGCTGTCCGGGCCCGCCGCGGGTGTCGTCGCCGCAGGGGCCGTAGCGCGCTGCGCCGGCTTCACGGACGCGATCGCGTTCGATATGGGCGGCACGTCTACCGACGTGTGCCTGA
>JALZCO010000216.1 GCA_030863015.1 Actinomycetota bacterium | reverse complement strand
GTGCGTCCGACCGGACCGGCACGTTCAGGTTCCACGCGCCGCCATTGCACCAGTGACTCGGGCACGTCGGCCAGGAAACGTGACGCCGGGTTGGTCATCGGCTGGCCCCAGGCGGACCGGGTGACTGCCCGGGAAAGGTAGAGCCGGTGCCGGGCCCTGGTCAGCCCGACGTAGGCCAACCTGCGCTCCTCAGCGAGCTCGGTGGGGTCGCCCAGCGCACGTAGGTGGGGAAACAGCCCATCCTCCCAGCCGGTGAGGAACACCACCGGGAACTCCAGGCCCTTGGCGGTGTGCAAGGTCATCAAAGTCACCACACCACCTGATGACCCATCGTCGTCCGGGATCTGGTCGGCGTCGGCGACCAGCGCAACCCGCTCCAGGAATGCAGCCAGCGACCCGGGCTCGGCGCCACCATCGTCGGCCAGCACTACTGGGCCGCCTTCGGTAGCAAATTCGCGGGCCACGGTCACCAACTCGGTGAGGTTGTCCAGCCGGGAGGCGTCTTGCGGATCCTCTGACTCGTCCAACTCGGCCCGGTACCGGGTGCGTTCGAGCACCGCCTCGAGGATCTGCGCGACCTCCTCGCCCGCCGCCACCTTCTCCCGCAGCTCATCCATCATCACGACGAATGCCGTGATCGCGTTGCGGGATCTCGGGTTGAGCAGGGGGATCTCCTGCCCGGCTGCGGCAGCCCGCAGCGCCGCGGCGAAAGAGATCCGCTCGCGTTCGGCGTAGGTGGCCAGCACCGCCTCGGCGCGGTCCCCGATCCCCCGGCGCGGCGTGTTGAGGATCCGGCGCAGTGACACCGTGTCTTCGGGGTTGTCCAGTACCCGCAGGTAGGCCAGTGCATCGCGGACCTCCCGCCGCTCGTAGAAGCGCACCCCGCCGACCACCTTGTAGGGCAGGCCGAGCCGGATGAAGATCTCCTCGAAGACCCGGGAGGAGTTGTTGGTCCGGTAGAAGACCGCCACGTCACCGAACCGTGCTTGCCCGGCGTCTACTAACCGGTCGATCTCCGAGGCGACGAATGCGGCCTCGTCATGCTCGTTGTCGGCGACATAACCGATAATCGGTTCGCCGTCGCCCGCGGCCGACCACAACCGCTTGTCCCGGCGGTCGACGTTGCGGGCGATCACCGCGTTCGCTGCGGACAGAATCGTCTGGGTGGACCGGTAGTTCTGCTCCAGCAGGATCGTCCGGGCATCTGGAAAGTCCCGCTCGAACTCCTCGATGTTGCGGATCGTGGCGCCGCGGAAGGCATAGATGGACTGGTCGGCGTCGCCCACCACGCACAGCTCCGCGGGACTCTCGCCCTCGGCCGGCGGTGCGACCAGTTCGCGGACCAGCACGTACTGCGCGTGGTTGGTGTCCTGGTACTCGTCGACCAGGACCTGGCGGAACCGGCGCCGGTAATACTCGGCGACATCGGGGAAGGTCTGCAGCAGCTCGACGGTGCGCATGATCAGGTCATCGAAGTCAAGCGCGTTCGACGACGCCAACCGCCGCTGGTAGGCCGCGAACACCTCCGCCACCCGGCGATCGAGGTCATCGGACGCGGTGGCAGCGGCCCTATCGGGATCGGCCAGTTCGTTCTTCAGGTTAGAGATCTTCGCCGCCAACGTGCGGGCCGGGTAGCGCTTCGGGTCCAGGTCAAGATCCCGGGAGACCATCGTGACCAGGCGGCGGGTGTCGTCGGCGTCATAGATAGAGAAGTTCGAGGTCAGTGCGGAAGTATTTCCCGAGAGATGCCGAGCTTCCCGGCGCAGGATCCGCACGCACATCGAGTGGAACGTCGACACCCACATCACCGCGGCGCGCTTGCCGACAAGCGCGGTGACCCGCTGTCTCATCTCGGCCGCGGCCTTGTTCGTGAAGGTGATCGCCAGTACCTGCCCCGGCGTGACCCCGCGCTGGTCAAGCAGGTAGGCGATGCGGTGGGCGAGCACCCGGGTCTTTCCGGATCCGGCTCCCGCGACGATCAACAGCGGGGAACCGGCATGCTGCACCGCCGCGCACTGCTGCGGGTTGAGTCCGGCGAGCAGATCCTGTGCGGTGGCTGCGCTCGGGTGCGGGTGTCCCGCAGCACCAGGAGTGTTGACAATGGAGGCACTCATCGTGACGACCACGGTACCGGCAAGCACCGACCGCCCGGATATTGCTGCATATCGCTGAGAGTCCGCTGAGGGCGAAGTCCGCAGGCGCGACCGATGTGGCGGACAATGGTGTGGAAGGGCAGAGTGCTACACCAAGGCCACCCCGGCAGAGCCAGACCGCAGGAGGTGCCGTGGATCCCGTCAGCTGGCTTGAGCACCTGACGAAGGCTTCTCCTGCCCTGCTGCTGGCCGTGGTGGTGCTGGTGATGTTCGTGGACGGCCTGGCCCTGATCGGTGCAATGCTGCCGGGTGACCTGCTCCTGCTCGTCCCGGCGGCCGCGGTCGGCATGGCCGGAGCGCCGATTGTGGTGGTGGGCGCCGTCATCGGAACCGTGCTGGGTTACACCGTCAGCTACGCGGTGGGCCGCCGCAACGGCCACGCCATCCGGCACAGCTGGCTGGGCCGGCGGGTCCGGCCCGAGCGGTGGAAGCAGGCGGAACAGCTGCTGCGTGGCCCGGCAGGCCGCACCCTGGCGCTGGTCCAGTTCATGCCGCTGCTCAACTACCTGGTCCCGCTACTGGCGGGCACCCTGCGAGTGCCGCCGAAGCGCTTCGTCCGGCTCACCGCGACCGGCGCGCTGATGTACTCCACCTTCTACGTCGCCCTCGGGGTGCTGGCCGGCGGGACCGGTCACGCGATCTACGATTCCACCGGTCGGTTGGTGGCGCTGGTGGTGGTATCAATGGTGGTAGCAGCACTAGGCTTTACCGTACTGGCCGCGGCCGCGCGCAGGATGAGCGAGCAGGACCCGCCCTCCGAGGGGAAGGTGGACGGCGCACCAGGCAACGTGGCAGACTCAGTGCCGTGCTGAGTCACCACCGCTTTTTTTACGGGTACCGGATCCCGGTGCCCGTGATGGTGTGACACACGACCTAAAACCATCACGCCGCCCCGGAGTCCACGGACCCGGGGCGTTGTGCTGCCAGGGAACGCGGACTCCGGGATGGAATCTAGGAGGCCACCGAGATGCCCACGCACACGACCAGCAAGGCGCCGCCTGAAGCCCAGGAGGGCTCTACAACCGACCTCGCTGCGCTGCGTAGTGAGATCGACGACCTCGACGCCGAGATCCTGCGGTTAGTGCAGCGCCGCACCGTGGTGTCCCGGGCGATCGGCCTCGCCCGGCGAGCCGCCGGCGGTCCACGGGTCGTGCACGGCCGCGAGATGGCTGTCCTGGACCGGTACCGGGAGCTGGGCCCGGAGGGCCACGAGCTGGCGATGCTGTTGTTGCGCCTTGGGCGCGGCCGGCTCGGTCGCTGATCGCCCTCGCGTACCTGCGTTGTAAGCCTGCTGCCCACCGCCAACCGAGCCAGAGGGGGCACACTGGTTCCATGGTGCATTTGATTGCTGTCCTCGCCGCACTCGCCGGATTGCTGGCCGCACTAGGGCACGGCGGATACCTCGCGATGCTGGGGTCGGCGGCGAACCGGCGGGCCGCCGGGGACCCGGTCAACCAGTACGTCCGCAGCCGTGTCCCGGTGGCTGTGACGACCCTCGGCGTAGCTCTTTTCGCCCTCTTGCTCACGACCGGCGGCTCGTTTGCCGATGTCCTAGCCATCGTCGCCGGAGCCGGTAGCGGCGTGGTGAGCTACCAAGCCCTGCAGGGAACCCGGGCGCGCTTTCACAGCGGCGGCTGATATCCCGCAACCGCCCAGCCCACTGAAGGTACCGGACACCGACGCCCACCCGCTTCAGCCGGTCAAGCCCCTACCCTGTGCACGTGAGCGAGGAGCGCAGCAGGTGAAGGCCGATGCCCGGCTGGTCGTCGATCGTTACCGCCTCGACCAGCCGATCGGTGCCGGCGCGATGGGGGTGGTTTGGCGAGCGCACGATGTGCGGCTGGACCGGCCGGTGGCTCTCAAGGAGCTGCTGATGGAGCCCGGGCTGGCCGAGGCAGAGGCAGAGACGGCCAGAGCCAGGGCAATGCGCGAGGGTCGCATCGCCGCTCGGCTCCAGCACCCCCATGCGATCTGCGTTTACGACGTGGCCCTCGATGGTGGCAGCACCGGTGCCGGTGATCGGATGGTGCCGTGGCTGGTCATGGAGTACCTGCCGTCACGCAGTCTGGCCACGGTTCTCGCCGAGCAGGGCACCTTGCCGCCGCACGAGGCGGCCAGGGTTGGCCGGCAGGTGGCCGCCGCGCTCGCTGCAGCCCACAAGGCCGGGATCGTGCACCGGGATGTCAAGCCGGGCAACATCCTGCTCGGTCGCAACGGGACCGTCAAGATCACCGACTTTGGGATCTCTCGGGCGAGCTGGGACGCCACCGTGACCCGCACCGGCGTGCTGGCCGGCACGCCGGCCTACTTCCCACCGGAGGTGGCTCGCGGTGAGTTGCCCGGCCCCGCTGGTGACGTATTCTCGCTGGGTTCCACCCTGTACGCCGCGGTAGAAGGAGAACCGCCGTTCGGGCTGGACGAGAACACCTTGGCGCTGCTGCGGACCGTCGCCGAAGGTCGGGTCCGGCCCCCACAGCAGGCCGGGCCGCTGTCCGCAGTCCTGATGCAGCTGCTCGCCGACGATCCGCTGCGGCGTCCCTCGATGTCCGATGCAGCTGCCGCGCTCGGTGCGGTAGAAAGCTTGGTCGCCACGGCACCGAACCCACCACCGCGGCGACCGGGGATCGCTACACCCACACCCGCGCCTACCGCGCTGAACCTCACTGCCGGCTGGGTGCCCGAGGCTGCCGCCCGGGAAGTTGCGGCGCAGAACCGAAGCCTGGGGTGGCGCCCTGCGGCGTTGCTCGCGGCCGCCGGTTGCCTTGTCC
>JALZCO010000196.1 GCA_030863015.1 Actinomycetota bacterium | reverse complement strand
CATCATTTTTCACCCGCCGATAGGAAAACATCTCCCGCGCCCAGCGGATGTGCCAGATGCACGTGCGCGCCCAGCTCGGCCAGGGTGTCAGCGGCCCAATACCAACCATATGCTGCTTTCAGCACCACTTCCGGTGCCTCCCCGGGCGCGGACCATCACCGCCCGGGAGATACTCCGGATCATTCAAGATCCGCACCGTCTCCAACCGCTGGCCGGTCTCGGTCATCCCTACCAGCACTGATCGGCGCCGATGAACATCCATCCCAACGATCTGCCTACCCGCATAGGCTTCATCCACCAGGGCCTCCTGGAATCGTTGATCTGAACACCCCGACAGTGCCTCGAGACGCCACGAGGAGCAGAGGCCCCACTCCTACATCACATCAAAGTCGCCGGCCGATGGTCTACCTCTACCGAACGATCGACCAGTTCGCCCAGGTCATCGACGTCCTCGTCACACAGAACCGGATCTGGCGGCCACTCGCCGATTCTTCACCCACGCCCTGGGGTACGGCCCTGGGCCGATCGAGGTGAGTACCGATCGAGCACCGGCCTTTCCACGAGTGCTGGATGAGCTGCTGCCCGACGCCTGCCATGTGATGGGCAGTACACGAACAATGCCATCGAAGCCGATCACGGACGTTTGAAGTCGCGGCTACGGCCGATGCCTGGCCTCAAACGACTCCGCTCGGCCCGTCATCAGTGCCGGGCACGCGTTCGTGCAGAATCTCCGGCGCGGCCACTACGACATCGCCACCCACATCAACCCGAGCCGTCAGCTCCCGGCGGCATTCGCAGAACGCGTCCTCGCCACCTGATCCAGGGCACCAATCCACGGTCAAAACCGAGCACCCTCAGCCAACGCAACACCGCCGGCTAGCGATCGGCGCGGAGAGCTGCACCGCGCTCTCCTGTTGCAAACCGATTAGTCTGCTTGGCAGCCCAACGTTGAGATCAACGAATTTGGTGGTTAGGCCGGGGAGTATGGGAGGGATTGTGATGGCTGACGAGGGGACAACGATCGCGGCCGTACCTGGGCGACCGCCGCGGCTCACGCACGAAGAGCTGCGGCGGGCCCAGGTCGAGACCCTGGAGGGGCCTCGGCGCCGGTACGGAATTGCCGCACGGATCCTGTTCGTGTTGCTCGACGTGGTGTACGGCAAGCCTCTCACGCTGCGCAAGTTCAAGGTCCTAGAGTTGATCGCCCGGGTTCCTTACATGGCCTGGGAACAGGTCGCCTTCATCGCCATCACCCACGTACATACGCGCACAAATATGGCTCGGCGCATACACGAGCGTGTTGCCACGTCCCGCGCGCAGCAAGACAACGAGATGTACCACCTGCTCATTATCGAAGAGCTGATCGCCAGGTCTGGCCAGTCGCAACCAAGGATCAAGTTCTTCTGGTTACCGCAGGCGATCGCATTTGTCTATTACCAGTTGTCATGGTTGCTCTTCGTGGTGAATCCGAGCTGGTCATATCGTCTCAACGCGGACTTCGAAGACCACGCGGAGCACGAATACATGACCATGGTAGCCGAACATCCCGACTGGGAAAGCGAACCATTCGAATCCGCCTTCGCTGACGACTTCGGCCACTTCGACTCACTCGCGGACGTATTCCGGCAGATCGCCCACGACGAGCGGGTACACAAGTTAGAGAGCGAGGCCCTGATGAAGCAATCCCGGTTCCGCTAACTCATCCCACCGGCCATCGGCGCTATGTCAGACATCGGGAAGTAGCGCTGCGGCGACTGTTGAAGTTTGGATCACGGCGTGGTCTGACCGCTTAACGAGGGACTGTTGCATCGGTGGGGAGCAAGATCGGGCAGGCTGGGCTGAGGCGTCGTCGCCCTCGTCGAGTACTTCCACCGCGGTCCGGGATTCGCAGCCTTTGGTTCCCGTCTAACGTGATCATGGTGGCAGTGCGCTGAGCAGTGCGCTGTCACTCCGCTGCTGATCGACGCGGCATGACCCTGCCGACATGCCCCCGGTGATCGGTGGTTTGCCGACGAGACTTATGGACGGCTCAAATCCCGGCTCTGGCCGATGCGTGCCTCGAGCAGCTCCAGTCAGCACGCGGATCAGCACAGGGCACGCGTTCGTGCAAAACCTTCGCCGCGGCCACTATGAACTCGGCCTGGATGTCGAACCGCAGCATTGCTCTCGGGATGCCGGTCGGCCCGCCCAGCACCACCCCGAGCAGTTCGGGGTCACCGGCGGCGAACCAGGGCCGTTGCAGATAGACGGTCAGCTGGTCATGAGTTGCCGCACCGTCGGGGTTGTCCCGTTCACAGTCGCCGCAGCCAGGGCCTCTCCCAGCACCGGCGCGAACTTCATGAGGTTCTCCCCGTACACGGCGAGGACTGGTCCATTCCGCCGGAACTCGATGCCGTCACCCGTGTTCGGGACATGGGTGCAGTAGAGGCTGTCGAGGATTGTGGGCTGCACCGTCAGGCGCTCGCGCACGTAGTCGAGCACCACCTCTCGGGACGCTGCGGTCGCCTCATCGCGACCCACCTCCCATGCGGTCAGCGCGGGATCGACCGAGCCGCCGATTGACCACTGCCCCGGCCCGCTGCGGTGCTGGTAGGTGCCCATGCCTTCGACGGGGCGGTCGATCCACGCCTGCCATCGCGACGAGTCGTCGATGGGGAAGGTGAACCGGACGTGGTGGACCAGCGACTGCGGGGTGTAGATCCCGGCCTGGGCGGCCAGGGCGGACGTCCCCGCTCCGGCCGCGATGACGACCGCGTCGTAGCGGCTCCCGCCGCTAGGGCTCCACACCGTCGCGCCCCCGGCAGCGCCGCAGTCGAGGGCATAGACCGGCTCGTGCACGACAACGTGCCCGGTCTGCCTGACGAGGAGGGCCCGGACGGCGTCGACGTCGACGACACCTCCGGCCGGGTCGACCAACACGGGCGACGGGACCACGACGGCGGGCAGCCACACGCTGGGCGATGGTGCATCAACAATCTCATACAGCGCGCCTGCCGCATCCATCGCCGCCGCGCGGTCAACCACGTCGACACCGCTGATCACGCACCCGCTGCGGTCAGCCATCGGTGCATCCGCCTCCACCGCCCACCGGGCGAAGCCGTCCTGCGCCGACATTGCCAGCCGGACCAGATCCGGCTCGGCGTGGGCGAGGCGGAAGATCCTCGAGGAGCCGGCCGACCGCTCGCCCATTGCGGTGACGGACCGCTCGAAACAGACGACATCGACGCCGGCCCGCCCCAAGCAGGCCGTAGCGGACAGGCCGACGACTCCCGCGCCGACCACCGCGACCTTCATCCCCGCGAGGGTAGTGCCAGAACATGATGCTGACCGAAACGCGCTCATCAGCCCGGAGCCGGGTCGGACTCGAACCGGCGACCTATCGCTTACAAGGTAACTCGTCGGCGTTGACCCCAGCCTCCGCCTGCAATGACAGCGTCGGTCGCAGTCTCAGTGCACCTTTCTCTCTCCCGCAAGCGGGATCTGACGACCACCCGCCGATTCTTCACCGGTGTCCTGGAGCACGGTCCACGGCCGAGCGAGGTGACCACCGACCGGGCACCGGCCTACCTCCAGGTACTCGATGAGCTCCTGCCCGCCGCCCTACATGTTCTCGAGCGGTATGCGAATAGTGTGATCGAAGCAGATCACGGTCGGGCTGATGCAGGTGCGGCTGCGGCCCATGCGCGGCTTGAAATGGTTCCGTCAGCACAGGTGGTCAATGCGGGGCACGCCTCGTCCAGAACGTGCGTCGCGGCCACTATGAAGTTGCCACCGACGTCGATTCCGGCATCGGCTCACGACTGCCTTCTCCGACCTCGCACTCCCGGAGCTCAGCCCGCCCGCCGAGGGCATGTTTGTTCGGTCCGTGCTGCGTTTGCTCCCTGTAATGCCGCTGAGAAAAAGCTGGTCAGGGCTTTAGTGGGCAAAGCTTGCGCCGGAGGTGATGTCTGGAATGCAAGCGGATGGCACCACTTACCCCAGGTGTGGGTTCTTGGTGTCTGCGACCTGTGGTGAGGTCGCGCGATGTGGAGCCGTCGGTGAGGTGCCGTCACTACGCTTGGACAGTGATCTGCCGCCACCGACAGGGAGGGTCATGGTTGGTGATCGTCGTCGTTGGTGCGTGCGTGGGCTGGTGGGGATGGTGATGCTGGCGGTGCTTGCGAGCTGGGTTTCGGGCCCTCCCCACGCCGGTCAGGATGTTCCGCCCAGGTATGGGAGGTCTTCGACGGCACATGCGCAGCTGGAACGCAAGATTGGTCAGATGCTGTTAGTCGGCTTCCGGGGTATGAGCGTGGACGATGCAGGTCTCGTCGGTGAGCAGGTC
>JALZCO010000186.1 GCA_030863015.1 Actinomycetota bacterium | reverse complement strand
GCGCGGCTGGACCGGGTGGGCGCCACGGTGGTGACACTGCCCTTCGACGCAGCGGACACCGCGTCGCACCCGGAGATGATCGAGAAGGCCTTCGCCAACGGTGACATCGACGTCACCCTGGTCGCTTTCGGGTTGCTCGGCGACCAGGAGAGGGCCTGGACCGATCACACCACCGCGGTCGAACTCGCGCAGGTGAACTACGTGGGCGCGGTGTCGGTCGGCGTGCTGCTGGCCAAGGCGCTGCAACAGCAAGGCCACGGCGCGCTCGTCGCGCTGTCCTCCGCGGCCGCCGAACGGCCCCGGCGCTCGAATTTCAGCTACGGCGCCACCAAGGCCGGCTTGGACGCCTTCTACACCGGCCTTACCGAGGCGCTGCGGCCGTCCGGCATCAACGTGTCGGTGATCCGGCCCGGCTTCGTGCGCACCAAGATGACCGCGGGCATGAAGGCCGCCCCGCTGTCGGTCACCCCAGAGCAGGTCGCCGACGTGATCGTGGACGCCGTGGCACACGGCCGCGAACAGGCCTGGGCGCCGGCCCTGATGCGGTTTGTGATGTCCGCCCTGCGCCACGTGCCGCGCCCGATCTTCCGCCGACTACCCATCTGAAGCGGCTCAGCGCGCCGGCACCAGCACGAGCCGGCCGGGGCCGGTCCACGGCGATACGGTGTCCCACTGGCCCGGGCCATCAGCTCGTTGTGCGCCGTCGTACCGGAGTATTCGGTCCGGTCGGGCAGGTAATGAATCTCGATCGAGATACCGATAATTGAGCTGGAGCAGCCGTCGCTCCAACGGTCCGGCCTCTCGCTCCCGGTGCCGGATAACCGCGTTCATCACCCCGCGGTCGGAGAAGGCGTCTGCGATCGGGCAATCACAGAAGTAGACCAGCGTCCCGATCTCACCCGGACCTGAAATCGTTTGATCCTCGACGTTGGCGGCCAAGTCAGCCCCGACCCGCGCGTACTGACCAGGCAGCGCCCAGTTCGTGGTGATCGGCGCGACGGTCCATGGGACACCCCGACCCAGCGCGAAGCCCGCGCTGAAGACGGCCAGTATGGCCAGCGGTGCGGCGGCCACCACGCCGAGGCTGCGCGGCGCCGCTCCCAGCAAAGCCGCCGCGGTGAATGCCGCACAGCAGGTGAGGCCAGCGACCGAAGGACCGTAATACCAGTGGTAGGGCGAGGTGCCCAGCGCGGCGAACGCCGCGAGATGAGCCAGCCCACCGACGCCGGTGACCACGGGCACGGCGAGCCCGTTCGGCACAGCACGGCGCAGGGCGGGGGTTCCCCATGCCAACAGACACAGCAAGCCGAGTACGGCTGGGCCGGCGGCGAGCACGGTGGCCGCCGGGTACGCCTGGCCATACAGTTGCCATCCGGTTGCGAGGTTGTAGCTGTCATCCCACCTCCCGCCTCTGGTTTTGAGCAGGAACGTGTCGGGCAACGCCGAACCCAGCAGCACCCAGCTGATCAGGTGCCACGGCAGTGCCACCAGAATTGCAACTGCGATGACCACTGGCATCCAGCGTCGCAGTGCCGCCACGCCGAGCACCGCGACCACGGAGAACACCACCAGGTCCGGGCGGGTGAGCACCAACAGTCCGGATATCACCCCGGCGGCCACCGGCCGCCCCAGCACCGCGTAGTGAGCAAGCCCGACGACGAGGCTGGCAGCCATGAAGGTCTCAAGGCCAATGGTTGAGCCCAGTAGCGGACTCACCAGCAACGCGACCACCGTGAGCACCGGCGCAATCCAGGACACTCCGGTCTGCCGTGCGATGCGGGCGGACCAGACCGCGGTCGCCGCGGAAGTAACCATCAGGATCACACCGACGGCCACCACAGGCTCTCGCACCAGCATGGTGACCACGGCGAGCAGCCACACATTGAGCGGGGACGTCGCGGTATTTGATGTCTGCTGCTCGATCAAACCCCAGTGCAGGTGGAATGCAACATTGCGAGCATAAGTCAGGGTGATGTAAGCATCATCAATCAACGATCGATGCGTCAGCAGGAACAGCAACCCGCCCGCCATCGCGCCCGCCACCGCCGCCACCACGTCCTGCCGACCCGCGGCATCGGTCGGCGCGGGGCGATGCAGGCAGTCCAAGGTGTCAACAGCATCTGCGTATCCAATGCTCCCCAGAAGACGCCTCACGATAAGGGTCCGCTCTCCGCAGGTACCAGTGCGCACTTTCGGCGTGCCCGGACCGAGGTCAGCCGGGCGGATCCTTCGGCTGCGGAACATCCGATGCCGGTAGATCCCGAACGCGTCGGGCGGACAGATAGCCGACGCTGGCGACGACGAAGGGGACTACGTAGTTGAAGGCGATCCGCAGCCACGTGCCGATCGTCGCGTCTCCACCAACGACGATCGCGCCCTGGTTCACCGCCGACAGCACGGTGCCCACTACGACCGCGATGGGTATGCCGGTGCGAACCGTATGACCGCGCAGGAATAGCCCGACCGCCTCGATAGGTCGAGTCCAGCTCGGTTCGGCCACTCGCCTTCCCCATAACCATCACGGCCAACCGTCACTGCTTACGGTAGGTGTGGCACTGGAGCGTTGGCTTTGCCCGTGATGAGTTAGAGGTATACAGCGGCGGTGAGGGTGAGCACGAGGCAACCACCCAGGATCTGAAGCACCCGGTCCCCGATAGCGATCTCCTCGGGTTCGCCGCCGTTGCCGCCGTCGACATCCACGGCGTAGCGCAGCACGGCCACCACGAAGGGCACCAGGGAGATGATCGGCCAGCGCGAGTCGTTGACCTGGCTGAGTTGGAACGCCCACAGGCCGTAAGTCATGATCAGTACGGTGGCGGACAGGGTCCACACGAATCGCAGGTAGGAGGCGGTGTAGCGCTCCAGCGACTTGCGGATCTTCGCGCCGGTGCGCTCGGCGAGACGGATCTCGGCGTAGCGCTTACCGGCCACCATGAACAGCGACCCGAATGCGGCCACCAGCAGGAACCACTGGGACAGCTCGATCTCGGCAGCGGCGCCACCAGCGATGGCCCGTAACAGGAAACCGGACGCGACGATGGTGATGTCCACCACCGGCTGGTGCTTGAGCCACAAGCAGTACGAGATCTGCACCGCGATGTAGATCGCGGTGACCAGTGCCAGGTCAGGCGACGCCAGCAAGGACACCCCGAGCGCCGCCGCGAACAGCAGTGCCGCGACGGCCAGTGCCGCTTGCGGTGCCACCACCCCAGCCGCGATCGGACGGTTTCGTTTGATCGGGTGCGCCCGGTCTGCCTCGACGTCCTTGACGTCATTGACCAGGTAAACACCCGACGCGGCGAGCGAGAAAGCGACAAAGGCGATCCCGACCGCGGTGAGCACGTGCCACTGGAAGATGTAACCACCGGCGAACGGCGCAGTGAGCACCAGCACGTTCTTCAGCCACTGCCGGGGCCGCATGGTGCGGATCAACCCGGCGACCGGGTTGGTCCGCCCGACCAGGGTGTCCCGCTGGGTTGTGGCGGTCATCGCCATCCTCTCAAGCGCAGGCGTCGACGGACTCCGGCGCCGATGGCGGCGCCCAGGACGGAACCCACGAGAACGTCGGTCGGGTAGTGCACGCCCAGCACCAGCCTGCTGACCAGCATCGGTGGTACCAGCACAGCGGTGAGCGGGCGGCGCAGCAGGCCACCGTAGAGGACCGCGGCTGCGGTGGTGGAGGCGGCGTGCGAGGAAGGAAACGACAGCCGGCTCGGGGTGCCCACCAGCACCTGAACCGACGGATCGGTTGGGCGGTGCCGGCGCACCACCCGCTTGACGGCGATCGACGTTCCGTGCGCTGCGGCCACCGTGGCCGTCGAGATCAGCCAATCCCGGCGCCGTCGCCGGTCGGCCAGCGCACCCAGCGCACCCAGCACCAGCCAGCCCACGGCATGCTCGCCGAAGTGGGACAGCCCGCGGGCCGCGGTCACCACCCGGGGCACCGCGATCCTGTGCTGCACAGCAGCCAGCAGGGCAACCTCTTCAGTGGCAGATCGTCGTTGCAGCGCTTGGGTCACCAAACTCATGCGTTGAATACCCGCTTCCAGCCGGCTTGACCGCTGAGTTCCGGGGCTGCGTCACGGTAGCGCTTGCGCAGTCGGGGGAACTCTCGGGCCAGCTCCTGGTGTAGCTGCACCGAACGGACAAGCATCGAGCGGAACGACCGCGGATCCCGCTTGCGGTAGGTCACACCGCGGCCGTCCGCTGTGGACACGGTGACCCCGTCCATCCCGGAGAGCACGAACCATCGGGCGTCGGAGCGGGCCAGCGACAGCTGCGGGCGGTGCTGGGCCGCGGCGTTGACCGGGCGCAGTTGGTGCGCGAGACGTTTGAGCAGGGTTGCGCCGATGGTGACCGGGTTGGTGGGCGGTTTCAGCATGCGCTGGACCTCGAGCTGCCCGCCGACCGGCAGCGGGAGATCTTGAGAGTCCATCACCTGCCCGTCGGTGAAGTCGGCGCAGCGGGCCCGGACTTCACCCAGCGCTGTGGGTAGCTTGTCGAACAGCGCCTGCGGTCCGGCCATGAAGTCCCGGATCGCCATCTCCTGCAGCGCCAGGGTGGAGTACTCCATCGCCAATGCGTGTTTCAGGGCGTGTTTGAGGCTGTCGGCGAGCATCGCCATCGGCCGCATCTCGGTGCCGTGCAGCGCCGCGCCAACCAGCCGGTTTCGCAGGTGGAAGTAGGCTTGCCAGTCGGTGGCGTCGTCCTTGTCGGCAAACGACATGTGCCAGATCGCCACGCCTGGCACGGTTGCGGTGGGATAGCCCGCGGCGCGGGCGCGCAGCCCGTACTCGACGTCGTCCCACTTGATGAACAACGGCAGCGGCAACCCGATGTCCTCGGCGATGGCGCGCGGGATCAGGCACATCCACCAGGCGTTGTAGTCCACGTCGGTGCGCCGGTGCATCCAGGCGGTCTGGCGCAGGGGGTGCTGGGCGAAGTCGTGGTCGTACTCGGTGCCCGGCGCTTTGTTCCACCGCATCCGTTGCCGGTCGACGATCTCGCCCCAGGCGTGCAGCCGGGACCGGGCCTGGGCCTGCAGCATCTGCCCGCCGACCAGGATCGGGCGGCGCGCGAAGCGGGAGAAAGCCACGGCGCGCAGGATCGAGTCGGGCTCTAAGACGATGTCGTCGTCCATGTAGAGGATCTGCTGGCAGTCGGTGTGCTCCAGTGCCTCGTACATCACCCGCGCGTAACCGCCGGAACCCCCGATGTTGGGCTGGTCGATGATCCGCAGCCGATCACCGAGCACCGCCTGCGCCTGGGCGAAACCGTCCTGGTCGCGGACCTTGTTGGCACCCTGGTCGGGAATCACCACCGCGGTCACGATCGAACGGACCAGGTCGTCCTCCCCGATCGCGCGCAGTGTGGCCACGCAGTCGGTGGGACGGTTGAAGGTCGGCATCCCGATGGTTACCGCGGCCTGACCCGGTGCCTCGACCGGCGCGTGCCAGCCGCCGGAGTGCACGATCAGCTCCGAGTCCTCGGTGCTGATGTCGAACCAGTACCACCCACCGTCCTCAAACGGGGTCAGGTCCAACTCGATGTCCAGCACTCGACGGCCCGGGGCACCGTTGACCAGCTCACCGTGGGTGTGGATCGGGGTGGCGTCCGCCTTGGACCGGTAGACGTCGACGCGGCCCGCGCCCTCGACATCCAGCCGCAGCTGCACCGTGCGCAGGGCGGTCCAGCGCCGCCAGTAGCTGGCCGGAAACGCGTTGAAATACGCCGCGAAGGACACCTCGGTCTGCTCGGGTACCCGCACGCTGGTCCGAGACAGCGCACGCACCCGCCGCGCGTTGGGGTTGGCGAGGGTGACCTCGAGGTCGACGTCCTGAGGGTTGAGGGCACCGGTCGCGCCGGCCGGCGGCCAGACCCGCCGCGCGGTGGCCGACTGCTCGTCGACATAAAGCGCGCGGACGGCCATCGGGTCGGCGCGCCGCGGCAGGATCACCCGCTGCAGCAGCGTCGACGACGGCTCGGGAGGCGTCCCGACGTCGGCACGGTCTTGTTGCGGTGCCGGGCGCTCGGTGGTTGCTGTCAAGCGTCAGTCCTCCAAAGACGCTGAAAAAGAGGCTGGTCCCTCAAGTGGGCAGCCCTCGGTGAAGTAGGGCGCGATCCGGTTGTCATACATCGACAGCGCCGAACCGATCGCCATGTGCATGTCCAGGTACTTGTAGGTACCGAGACGGCCACCGAAGAGCACGTTGTGATTGGCCGTCTCCTTGCGGGCCAGCTCACGGTAGCGCTCCAGCTTCGCCCGGTCCTCCGCGGTATTGATTGGGTAATATGGCTCGTCACCGCGTTGCGCGAACCGCGAGTACTCGCGAAAGATGACGGTCTTGTCGGTGCGGTAGTCCCGCTCCGGGTGAAAATGCCGGAACTCGTGAATCCGCGTGTAGGGGACGTCCAGGTCGGCGTAGTTCATCACCGGCGTGCCCTGAAAGTCACCGCAATCACTCAATACCTCTTGCTCGAAATCCAGGGTGCGCCAGCCCAGCTCACCCTCAGCGTAATTGAAATAGCTGTCCAGCGGTCCGGTGTAGACCACCGGCACGTTGCCGGGAAGGGTACCGCGCACATCGAACCAGTCGGTATTCAGTGCGACCTCGATGTTCGGGTGTCCGGCCATCCGATTCAGCCAGGCGGTGTACCCCTCGGCCGGCAGGCCCTCATAGGTGTCATTGAAATACCGGTTGTTGAACGTGTAGCGGACCGGCAGCCGGCTGATGATGGCGGCGGGCAGCTCGGTGGGGTCGGTCTGCCACTGCTTTGCGGTGTAACCCTTGACGAAGGCCTCGTACAGCGGTCGCCCGATCAGCGAAATCGCCTTTTCTTCGAAGTTGGCCGCGTCCTTGCCCTCGATCTCCGCGGCTTGCTGGGCAACCAGCGCGCGGGCCCGGTCCGGGGTCAGGTACTCGCCGAAGTATTCGCAGATGGTTGCCAGGTTCACCGGCATCGGATAAACCCGACCCTGATAGATCGTGAACACCCGATGCTGGTAACCGGTGAAGTCGGTGAACGCCGTGACGTAGTCCCAGACCCGCTTGTTCGAGGTGTGAAACAGATGCGCACCGTAGCGGTGCACCTCGATCCCGGTCTCGGGGTCAGCTTCGGAGTAAGCGTTGCCGCCGATGTGGTGGCGACGATCCAGCACGAGGACCCGCCGGCCCAGCTGGCTGGCGACCCGCTCGGCCTCGGTGAGACCGAAGAATCCGGAACCGACCACGATCAGATCGGGCTGGGGGCTACTCACGGGCGTGAGAGTAGTCGCCGAGTGTGAGGCTGCCCGCCCTGGGGCCGAACACAACCTCTGCTCGATGTCCTGGACCGTCCCTAGCCTGCTGGCCGAACCACCATCTGGCCGGAGTAGACGCGCGATGACGTCACGTGGACACCGGTGGGATCTTCGGCAAACACGAACTTGTAGGCAGGAACAATGGGCGGGCCAGCCTTGAACCGGTAGTGATTCCAGTCAAGCTGGGTGCGCGCAACCGGGCCTGCCGCGGCCCGCTCGGAATGCAGCAGATCGCGATCTGAGCACGGTCGGTAAACCGGTCGACAACGGTGCAGTCGCAAAAGTAGGCGACCGTGCCAACCTCGCCGAACGACTCTACGGTTGCGTCAGGCGGCACTCTCGCGGCAGGAGCCACATATTCGGAAACAGAAGCCCAGTTGCTCGAAATGGTGGTCAGTGTTCAGGGCCGCCCGGGCCAGGAAACCGCCGTCACCGCGATCAGCAGCACACCGATCGGCAAACCGACAAACTGCAATGGACGAGACAGTGCTCCTATGCTCAGTACAGCGAACATACTCAGCGCCCCAATCGCCGGTCCGTAAATCCCAGTGGTACGGCGGAACCCTGAGGAGCAGGAAACCGTGATGTGGCCGACCGCGCCAATCCCCCACACAACGGCAGCGCCCCACCCTGCCCAGCCAAGCGCGCGCCCCGACGACGCCCCACACAACCAGGGCGACAACACCGAACATGGCGGGAAGCAGGGACAGCGCAACGGCAAGCGGATAATCAAGCCAGAAATACCACAGCCCGGTGGCGAAGGACCTGTCTGCTCACACCTCGTTGGCCTTGAGCAAAGCGTTTTCGGAACCGCAGAACCGAGCCACCACCATGACGCGGCGAACCACGGCAGGGCGACGGCACTGGCGACTCCGACCATGTGCGCAACCCGTCTTATACGAGTTCGAGCAGGCGAAGTTGCGGTCACCACGATGATCGAGGCTATGGCGAACGCGGCGAGATCGGCGCGAGTAAGCACCAGAAATCCACACACCACTCGATAGCCACCGGACGCCCAGCGAGCACCGCCAAGCCCAGGACGGCGACCAACGCCAGCCCCGAGTATGTCCGCAGTCCGATCGTGGAGATGAGAAGCGGATTCACCACCAGAAGGCTCACCGCCGCTGGCCACTGGCTGTACCCCAGCCGTGCGCAGCTCATAGACAAGGCGGCGCCGGTCACAGCGAGGGAGGCGATGAGCAGTATCCCTACCGAGACCATCGGCGCCCCGAACAGCACGGTAAGCCCTGCTGGCGGCTAGCGCGGTCACCCTCTCGGTCCA
>JALZCO010000157.1 GCA_030863015.1 Actinomycetota bacterium | reverse complement strand
CGCCCGGGGTGAGCTGGCGAGCCGGGTGATCGGTCTGGTGCCGCTGGGTACCGGGAACGACTTCGCGCGTACGGTAGGCATCCCGCTGACCGCTGCCGCAGCCGCCCACGTCGTGCTGCAAGGCTCGCCCCTTGAGGTGGATCTGCTGACCGACGACGCCGGTGGAGTGGTCATCAATGCGGTGCACTTGGGCATCGGCGCTGAAAGTGCCCGCGAGGGGGAGCCGCTGAAACCAGTGCTGGGGATGCTCGCGTACCGGATCGGTGCGCTGCTGGCGGGGCTGCGCTCGCCGGGCTGGCCGGTCCAGGTCAGCGTGGATGGCGCAACGATCACCGATGGTAACCGCCGCGTGCTGCAGATCGGCGTCCTTAACGGCCGCACGATCGGCGGCGGGACGCCGCTGGCCCCGCAGGCCGAGCTGGATGACGGGCTGGCCGATGTGGTGGTCAGCACCGCGGTCGGCCCGATGGCTCGCATGCGATACGCATGGCTGCTCCGCCAGGGCAAGCACTCCGAGCACCCCGATGTCGTGCTGACCCGGGGCCGCAGGGTCGAGCTGGCTGGTCCGCCGATGCCGATCAACAGCGACGGCGAGCTCGGCGACGGAGTCAGCCACCGGAAATGGACCGTGCGGCCACGGGCCTGGCGCGTCCTCGCGCCCGCGGCGATCCGCGAGGCCGACCGACCCGCGTAGACGCCGGTCCGCGGGGCGCCCGGATCAGGTCAGTGTGGCGGCGTCTTTGATGAGGTTGAGCAGACTGGCGATGAAAAGCACGACAAGGAGAAGCCTCGCGCTCCAAGGCATCAGCGGGTGTTTCAGCGCAAGGACTATCCCCAGGGGAAGAGGGGAAGCCCCCAGGGGAAGAGGGGAAGCCAGATCAGCAACGGGGCCAACGCAAGCAACCCAGGCGCTCTCGCGAACCAGCCCTCAGATGCAAGTAGCTGCTCGGCGAGCACGGTTAGCAGCACGGCGTACAGCAGAGGAATAGCACGAACAACGTGATGGCAAGTGGCCTGCATCGGGATCAGATCGCGCCAGGCGCAGCGGGGTATCTGGGCGTGCCACTGGCCGAGCACAACGCGTCGGCCCGCACCACGATCACGTCCCTAGACAAGATGATCGACGCGGGCGCAGCCACCCAGGCGTGCGCGACGCTCTACTGATAATCGCACCACGAGAAACTGTCCATGATTCTTGGCACATCCAGCCCCCGCTCAGATGCGCCGGATGGGACCTAGCGGGCTGGTTGATGGCGGGAAGGACAGTGGGATGAGCCTATCTCGGCAGCGGGTGCCGCCAGTGGCGCCGAGCATGACCGCGCCCGCGCCTGGCTCGCGCCGTCGGCTCATCCGGTGGTTACTCCATCACCGGGTGGAATCCGTTTCCGGCCCGGCGGCGAAGGAAACCCACCACGAGGAGCATGCATGGTGGAAGGTGATGTGCCTGACGGGGTGGACTACTTCTCCACCTTGAGCTACCTGCCCGCAATCGCCGTGCTGGCCGCCGGAGCGGTATCACCGCTGGCCACCCTGCTGATCGTGCTGCTGACCCTGTTCGGATGCTGCCGATGTACCGGCGGGTGGCGGCGGAGAGTCCCTATGGGCAGGGCTCAGTCGCCATGTTGGAGCGGCTGCTGCCCTTCTGGCGCGGGAAGTTCTTCGTCTTGACGCTGCTCGGCTTTGTCGCGACGTCCTGGATCATCACGATCACCTTGTCATCGGCGGATGCCACCGCGCACTTCGTGGAGAACCCGTTCGTACCGGAGTTCCTCACTGACCAGCAGGTTCTGATCACCGTGGCACTGCTGGTCGTGCTGGGTGCTGTGTTCCTGGCCGGCTTCCGTGAGGCCGTCCGGGTGGCGGTGCCGCTGGTCGCGGTGTTTCTACTACTCAATGCGGTAATCGTGGTGGTCGGGCTGGTACACAGCATCGGCGAGCCGGTCGTGCTGCAGCGGTGGTTGGAGGCCTTGCTGAGCAGCGGAGGTCCCGGCAGCGTAGCCCTGACGGCGTTCCTGGTGTTTCCCTCCTGGTGCTTGGCCTGTCCGGGTTCGAGACAGGGGTGAGCATGATGCCGCTGATCCACGCCGACGGCCGCGACGAGCAGCAGCGCCTGCGCAACCGGATCGCCAACACCCGCACGCTGCTGACCGTCGCCGCCCTGATCATGAGTGGCTATCTCATCACGACCAGCTTCATCACAACGGTCCTCATTCCGCCGGCGGAATTCGAAGCGGGCGGCCAGGCTAACGGTCGCGCCCTGGCCTATCTCGCTCACCAATTCCTAGGTGACACCTTCGGAACGGTCTACGACATCAGCTCAATCCTCATCCTCTGGTTCGCCGGAGCGTCCGCGATGGCGGGCCTGATCAACATCGTGCCGCGCTACCTGCCCGGTTACGGGATGGCCCCGAAGTGGGCGCGCGCGGTGCGACCGGTCGTGCTGGTCTACACCACGGTGGCGATCGTGATCACGATCCTGTTCCGTGCCGACGTGAACGCTCAGGCTGGCGCCTACGCGACGGGCATTCTGGCCATGATGGTGTCGGCGGCGTTTGCGGTGACCGTGTCCGCTCGCCGGCGCCGGCGACCGCGCGCTAGAAGTCGACGTGACCGACCCGTCAGAATTCTCGCGGATACTCACCGTGCGTGGAGTAGACATCGACGGGTACCAGGTCCTCCGCACGCAAAGCCCCGCAGTACCCAATGCACTCGCCGCGATCATGCTCCGAATCCGCGACGAGACCGGAGTACGCCCACATCTGCACTTCCAATGGTCAGAGGGCAACCCACTGGCGCACCTCCTGCGATACATCCTGCTCGGGCGGGGGGAGACCGCCCCGGTCACCCGAGAGATGCTCCGCGAAGCGGAGGAGGACCTAGCCCGCCGCCCCGTGGTCCACGTTGGCGGCTGACCCACAGCTGAGCACGACACCGATGGCCCAGGCACCCCGCGGATATGAGCACAGCACGGTGGTGAAGGCACGTGCGGCGTGACCACGGCGACCTACCGGGACCGAGAACCGGAGCGCGACCAAATCTCGGAGCCACGGGGCGCGCAACGCATGTCCGCCAGCCACGCGGGCTCGCCCCGCGCTGAGCGTGACTCCGGCCGTGCTCAGGCAGAGCGGTCGGCGGCCCGCATGGAGAAGTTGCCCTGGCCGTCGGGCGTACGCCACTCGGAGGTCGATTGGTGCCCTCACGGTTCGAAGCGGTAGCCCATTCCTGGTTCGGTCATGAGATAACGGGGCCGGGAGGGATCGGGCTCAAGCTTGCGGCGGAGCTGGGCGAAGTAGACCCGCAAATAGTGGATCTCCTTGTGATACGCAGGACCCCATACCTCGCTGGACACCGTGGCACGGAGGCTTGCCCGTCCCGGGCGGGGCCCGGCGACCGATCTTGTTAGGATTTCCACAAAGGGCGGTCCACGACTCAATTTGATCCCTCTGAACGTCTCATTGGTTTCATCAGGCTCCCTGCCCGAAGGCCGCGTCCAGCAGACCCTCACCAGCGGCCGCATCCTGTGCACCAACTCGCCTGCACATCTCCTGGGCGACCGGGGCGTTGGTCAGTGGCCTCGTCGGCGCGACCCTGCTCGACGGGATCGAGGGTGCCGACTTCGTGCTTACCGCTTTGTTCGTCGTGCTGCCATGGACACCTTCAGCGCCCGGCCCGACAAGACCACCCTGACGCT
>JALZCO010000172.1 GCA_030863015.1 Actinomycetota bacterium | reverse complement strand
CGATCGTGTCCAAGTCGGTGGCCCGCGGCGGCGGCCGCACCTCCTACCGCGGGCTGGTGCAGGTCAACGAGGGCAGTCACCACTCTCGCTCCACGGTGAAGTGTGACGCCCTGCTGGTCGACCAGATCAGCCGGTCGGACACCTACCCCTACGTCGACATCCGCGAGGATGACGTGTCGATGGGGCACGAGGCCACCGTCTCCAAGATCAGCGATGATCAGCTGTTCTACCTGATGAGCCGAGGGCTGACCGAGGATGCGGCGATGGCCATGATCGTGCGTGGGTTCATCGAACCGATCGCCCGCGAACTGCCAATGGAGTACGCCTTGGAGCTCAACCGTCTGATCGAGTTGCAGATGGAAGGAGCCGTCGGCTGAGATGACGGCTACTACTGACCAAGCTGCCGGGCAGGGTCTGGTCACGCACGCGCACGGCGCCACTGTGGAACCCAGTGTGCCGATGCTTTCTCGTGGGCAGCGGTTCACCTCCTACGACGTGGACGCTTTCGAGGTGCCCACCGGGCGGGAGGAGGAGTGGCGGTTCACCCCGTTGCGGCGGCTGCGAGGCCTGCACGAGGGTGTCCGAGCCACCGGCGCAGCGAAAGTCATCGTGGAGCCGGCCGACGGGGTCGCTGTCGAGGACGTGGGCCGCCAAGACCCACGGCTGGGACAAGGTGGCGTCCCGGCGGATCGCGTCGCTGCGCAGGCCTGGAGCGCCGCGGAGCGAGCCACCGTCGTCACCGTGGCGCCGGAAACTCGGATCCAGCAACCGGTGATGATCACGGTTACCGGCCCGGGCCCGGGTGAGGTCGCCTACGGGCACCTGCAGCTGCGCCTGGAGCCCTTCGCCGAGGCCGTGGTGGTGCTCGACTACCGCGGCAGCGGCACATATGCCGAGAACGTCGAACTGATCCTCGCCGACGGTGCCCGGCTGACCCTGGTCAACGTTCAAGACTGGGCTGACGACGCGGTGCACGTCGCCGCACAGCACATCCGGCTGAGCCGCGACGCGGTGCTGCGGGCAATCACCGTAAGCTTGGGCGGCGATCTGGTCCGGCAATCCCCGACGGTGACGTTCACCGAGCCCGGCGGTGACGCCGAACTGCTCGGCCTGTATTTCGCCGACGCCGGGCAGCACCTGGAACACCGGTTGCTGGTCGACCACGCCGTTGCACATTGCCGGTCCAACGTGGCCTACAAGGGCGCGTTGCAGGGCAGTCCCGGGCAGCCAGACGCGCATACCGTGTGGATCGGAGACGTGCTCATTCAGGCCGCCGCCGAGGGCACCGAGACCTTCGAGGTCAACCGTAACCTGGTGCTCAGTGACGGCGCACGGGCCGACTCAGTGCCCAACCTGGAGATCGAAACCGGGGAGATCGTCGGAGCCGGACATGCCAGCACCACGGGACGCTTCGACGACGAGCAGCTCTTCTACCTGACTTCCAGGGGTATCCCGGCCGAGCTGGCCCGCCGGCTGGTCGTCCGGGGTTTCTTCGGCGAGATCCTGCAGAAGATCACCGTCCCGCAGGTACGCGAGCGGCTCGAAGTGGCGATCGAGGCTGAGCTGGAGGCGGTGGGGGTATGACCGCACTGCGGGTGTGCAGTCTCAATGACCTCAAGGAGGACCTGCCCGCCGGCTTCGAGGTCGACGGCGTCCCGGTGGTGTTGGTCCGCCAGGGCGAGCAGGTGTACGCGCTGGCCGATGTCTGCTCGCACGCCGAGATCGCGTTGTCCGAAGGGGAGGTGACCGGCAAGGGCCTGGAGTGCTGGCTGCACGGGTCCTGCTTCGACCTGCGCACCGGGCAACCGTCCTCACCACCGGCCTCGGAACCGGTGGATACCTACGCCGTGCGGATCGACGGTGAGGACGTATACGTCAATCCGTCCACTGTGACAAACCGTTAAAAGAACCAAACCGCTAATAAACAACCGCTAGCAGGAGCTGAGAACACACCGATGGCCACTCTGGAGATCAAGGATCTGCACGTCGAGGTCCGCACCGACGACGAACAGAGTCCTGACAAGGAGATCCTGCGCGGCGTCGATCTGACAGTCCGGGCAGGGGAGACCCACGCGATGATGGGCCCGAACGGGTCGGGCAAGTCCACCCTGGCCTACTCGATCGCCGGGTACCCTAGATACCAGGTCACCTCGGGGCAGGTGCTCCTCGACGGCGCCGATGTGCTTTCGATGTCGGTCGACGAACGCGCCCGTGCGGGTCTGTTTCTGGCTATGCAGTACCCGGTCGAGGTACCCGGTGTATCGATGACGAACTTCCTGCGCACCGCCGCTACCGCGGTCCGTGGCGAAGCGCCCAAGCTGCGCACCTGGGTCAAGGAGGTCAAGGTGGCGATGTCCGAGCTGGACATCGACCCTTCCTTCGCCGAGCGCAGCGTGAACGAGGGTTTCTCCGGCGGTGAGAAGAAGCGCCACGAGATCCTGCAGTTGTCCCTGCTCAAGCCCAAGATTGCGGTACTGGATGAGACCGACTCAGGCCTGGACGTGGACG
>JALZCO010000123.1 GCA_030863015.1 Actinomycetota bacterium | reverse complement strand
GACCTGCTGGCCCACCGGGCTGTCGCCCGCCTCGGCCTGCGCCGCCTGCCGAGCCAGCTCGACGGCCTCAATGAGGTCGGAGCCTGCCCCGGTGGTATCGGTCACCCCCCGATTGTGCCGCACCGGCGGTCCGCGCCGACGACCCGGCCAGAAGTCTGTGCGACGCTGCACCCATGCGGCCCGTTGCGACCGCCGCCGCGCTGGCGGCTGCAGTGTTGACAGCTGCTGGATTGTGGACCGCAGCCCTGGTCGGCAGCACCACGAAACCGGCCACGGAGCAGCTGCGCGTGCAAGTCTTGGCCACGCTCCCGCACGACACGGCGATGTACACCCAGGGTCTGGAGATCCACAACGGGGTGCTCTACGAGGGCAGCGGGCTGGTAGGGCAGTCCCGGATACGGACCACCGCGCTGCCCAGCGCTGCCGTGCTGCGGGAAGCGACGCTACCCGCTCCGCTGTTCGGGGAGGGACTCACCGTGGCCGGTGATCGATTGTGGCAGCTGACCTGGACCAGCGGAACGGCGATCGAGCGTGATCCGGCAACTCTGGCCGAGCGCCGGAGGGTGAGCTACCACGGCGAGGGCTGGGGCCTGTGCCACGACGGAAACCGGCTGGTGATGAGCGACGGCTCGGATCGGCTCACCTTCCGGGACCCGACGACCTTTGCCCCCACCGGCCAGGTGCTGGTGCGCCTCGACGGCGAACCGGCGCGAGAGCTCAACGAACTGGAATGCGCGGGTGGAATGGTCTGGGCCAACGTCTATCAGGACAACCGCATCCTGCGCATCGACCCCGGCACCGGCGTGGTGACCGGCGTGGTCGACGCCTCCGGCCTGCTCAGCGCGTCGTCGCAGTCCGCCGCGGGCGTGCTGAACGGCATCGCAGCGATCCCAGGCACCGACGAATTCCTCGTCACCGGCAAGAACTGGCCATCGCTGTTCCGGGTTCACTTCGTCCCATCTTGATGGCCACCAAGGGTGTGGCCTTCGGGCGCTACCGGTGGTGCAGGATGGGCACGTGACACCGCCCCGATCCCGATCCGGCGGCGAGCATCCCGGCTCCCGGGCGGCACGCCGGGTAGGCCGCGGGCGGCGCTGGGTACCTGAGGACCCCGGTCCCAGCCCGACTGCCACCCCGCCGTCGTCCCCGGCCTGGATACCGCCGACGGCCCCGCCCCCACCGTGGGGTGACCGGGACACCAACCGCTGGCTACCCAACGAGCGGTATGCCCCACCCCCAGCGGACGACTCGATGACGGCGCCGGCGCCCGAATCGAGTGGACCGCCGCGCCCGCGCAAGATCACCGTCACCCGGGTGGCCGCCTGGCGGAGCAGGCAGCTGGTCGGGGGTGGCATGCGGCGGTTCCACCAGGCCACCACGGCTGATGGAGCGGGCCGATCCGGGCTGTCCTCCCTGACCTACGCGACGATGGCGGACTACGCGGCGAGCGCGGCCATCGCCATCGCGCTGGCCAACACGCTGTTCTTCGCGGCAGCCACCGCGCAGAGCCGGGCCAATGTGGCGCTCTACCTACTGATCACGGTGGCACCGTTCGCCGTGGTCGCCCCGGTGATCGGCCCATTGCTGGACCGGCTGCAGCACGGCAGGCGGGTAGCGATGTCACTGTCATTCGCCGGCCGGGGCCTGCTGCTGATCGTGATGGCCACGCACCTCAACGATTGGTTGCTCTACCCGGCGGCGCTGGGCTTCATGGTGCTGACCAGATCCTTCGGCGTGCTCAAAGCGGCAGTGACACCCCGATTGCTCCCGCCCCAGATCACTCTGGTGAAGGTGAACTCGCGACTCACCGTCTTCGGGCTGGTCGCCGGTGGCATGTCGGGTGCGGCCGCTGCCGGGGTGGCCGCGCTGACCGGTTCGGCGGGGGCGCTGTATTTCACTGCAGTGGTCTGCCTGGCGGGGGCCGCGCTCTGCTTGCGCATCCCGTCCTGGGTAGAGGTGACCGAGGGGGAGATTCCGGCTTCACTGACGGTTGCCGGCACTGACACCGCTGCCCGGCGAAGGCAGCCGATGGGTCGCCATGTGGCGGTCGCGCTGTGGGGTAACGGGACCGTGCGAGTGCTCACCGGGTTCCTCACGCTGTTCGTGGCGTTCGCGGTGAAGGCGCAGACCGAGGGTTCGCCAGGACGGCAACTGCTGCTGCTCGGCGTCGTCGGGACACTCGCCGGGGCAGGCAGCTTCCTCGGCAGCGCGGTCGGTTCCCGGATGCACTTCGGCAAACCTGATCAGGCGATCCTCAACTGTGTAGCGGCCGGGCTCACGATGGCGGTGCTCGCTGCGCTGGTGCCGGGCATCGCCGTCGCGGCGATCACCGCTCTGGTAGCCGCGACCGGCAGCGCAATCGCCAAAGTCTGCCTGGACGCGGTAATCCAGCGGAGTGTGCCGGAGGCCTCTCGTGCCTCGGCGTTCGGCCGGTCGGAGACAGTGCTTCAGATGGCCTGGGTGCTCGGCGGCGCGCTGGGCATGCTGTTGCCACCCGTCTACTGGATCGGATTCGCCTCGGTGTCGGCGCTGCTCGGCCTGGGGGCGGCGCAGGCCGTGCTGGTCCGGCGCGGATCGTCGCTGATTCCCGGGTTCGGCGCGGGCACTCCGCTGCGCGAGTCTCCGGCTAGTCGCCGGGTAGACCAGCAGACCTGACGGCGTGTCGATACCCGTCACGGGTCCAGCTCGCGGGCAACGGCCCGCACCACCTCCGCGACCCGCTTGGTATTGCGACGGTCCGGGTAGCGGCCGCGGCGCAAATCTGGCTGCACTCGCGACTCGAGCAATTTGATCATATCGTCGATCAGGCCGTGTAGCTCCTCGGCCGGCCGCCGCCGGGCCTCCGCTACCGACGGTGGCGGTTCCAGTAACCGCACCGACAGAGCTTGCGGGCCGCGCCGCCCATCGGCCACCCCGAACTCGACCCGCTGACCGGCTTTAAGGTCGGTCACCCCGGTTGGTAGTGCGGCGGCGCGCACGTAGACGTCGGCACCACCGTCCTGGGTGACGAAGCCGAAGCCCTTGCCCGCGTCGTACCACTTGACCTTGCCGGTCGGCACTGACCTCACCGTTCCCTCGTGGAATACCGCCTGCCGGAGTGCGCGACCAGCAAGCCGAACGCGCCCCGAGCGCACCCGGGACGCGTAGCCCCACCTTACGACCTCCAGCCACATTTCGGGCGTTTCTTTCCCGCCACACGGATGCTTGTCGCTGTCGTTGGCCGCCCTGGACCGCGACATGATGCTCATCGTTGCTTACTTACGCGACTTGGCGCCGCTCCAACGCCGCATCGACCGTGTACACCAGACGACGACACTCGCGAAGGTGCTTCGCCGTGACGAAGACGACCTCCCATCCCGCAGCGTGCAGGCGCTTCAACGCATCCACATCGCTCTCCGGCCCCTCCCGAACAGCCAACAAACATCATGTCGCGTCGAGGGAAGGCTTTCAATCGTCGTCGGGGGGGTCGTCCACGATGGTCGGTGCGATGTACCAGTCCCGTTCGGCCAACAAACTGGCGCAACGGGGACAGGTTCCGCGCTGCCAGCGGGCGGTGCGGACGGCCGACCATTCCTCATTGAGCCTGCGGCGCTCCTGGGCCTGCCGTCGAAGCTTGGGCTGTAACGCCTCAGTGGTCCAGGTCGTGCCGAGCAGTATCCCGAGGCAGACCAGAAGGATGGCGACCAGCACCTCAATGGTCACCGTGCTCTGCGGTGTGTTCCGCCACGACGTGTCGCTTCCTGGCCGCGGCCTGCCGGCCCGGCTCCGAGGAAGCGTGTCGTGCTCCGGTGAGATGTCGACATGATCGCTGCTCCTCCCTCGGCGGTAGCGGATACGGCCGTCAAGCCCGGCTTCGGCCTTAGGTGAGAGTAGTCTGACAACAGACATCTGTCGACAGATATCTAAGGTCAGATGCCTGGCGGGTGTACAGTCTGGTCGGACAACTGTCGGTGCAACGTCCGCATCGACTGCCGTCCGGTTCGCGCAGAGCGGGTGAAGACGACATGTCCGGAGTGCCCGTCATGCTGCGCGCCGGTGTGAGCACTGGACCGCACGAGCATGTGGCTGAGACACCAGGACAGGAGTGGCGATGAGCAGCGGGCGTGACGGTGACGGAAAGACCCCGCGTGTCGCTCAGTGGGAACTGCGGCTGGACGCCCGTCTGCCGCTGCCGGAGGTGATCGAGGAAAAGCTACGAGAGCTCATCGAGAGCGGTGTGCTTCCCCCCGGGGAGCGTCTGCCGAATGAGCCGGAGTTGGCCAGGAGGTTGGGGGTGGCGCGTAGTTCGGTGCGAACCGCATTGCAGCGCCTCGAAGTCCGCCGGGTGGTCGAAGTGCGACGGGGACGAGGCTGGTTCGTCCGACGGAAGCCGGCGGACCATATGCCGGGTGATTTCATGGAGTGGATCTCCGAGCGACGCTTCCGGCTCGGTGAACTGGTCGAGATGCGGATGGCGCTGGAGGGGATGGCCACAAGCCTTGCTGCCGCGCGCGCCACCGAAGGCGAGATCGACGACATCGCGAAGCTGAGCAAGGACCATGTCGCGGCATTCGCCGACGCCGATGAACTGGTCAGGACCGACGAGGCTTTCCACGACGCTATCTTCCGGGCGAGTCGCAACGAACTACTGCTGGCAACGTATCGCATGCTGGTTCCAGAACTGACCGAGTGGCGCCGACGGAGTTACACCCACCATGGAGTGGCGGCGCGATCTGGTACCGAGCACGACAGTGTCGTCAACTTCCTCAAGCGGGGTGATTCGGCTGGCGCCCGCGCTGCGATGCTGACTCACCTCTTAGGGCTATACCACGAAGTCCAGTCGATCGATGACAAGGACGGAAGGGAACAGCCAGCACATCTGACGACCTTCGTGGGCGTTGAGGACGAACCGGAGTGGCACCGCAGCTAACTCCCCGGATCCGCGATCGGCTGGCGCGCTCTGCGCTGTGACGTCAGGATGTTGGGACACGGCGGCACAGGCGGGGGTTTGAGTGACGGTATCCGTGGCCCTTTCGGTGTTGGCGGCCACATTGCTCGCGGTTGCCTTCACCGCGGCGCTGCTGGTTGTCGCCTACCGGCAGGTGCTACGTCGCCGCTTGACTGATGAGCTGGTCCGGCTCTCGGGTCCGTCAATAGTGGAAGCGTTATTGCCGCAGCAGGTGATGACCACGTTCCTGTCGAAGATCTACGGCGACAGCGAGGCCACCGGCGATGTCGTCGCTGGCGTGCTGGGTGGCGAGGGCGTCGAACCACATGGTGCTGATCTCACCATCAGCACCCATACCACCGTGGACTACGAGCTGCGCGCGGTTGACCATCAGAACATCGAGCTCATTTCCACAGTGACCTACAGCTTCAAGGAAAATGTGACCGACCCTAGGTTCGTCATCTTCGCCATGTGTGACCCGCTACTTCGTGACTCCATCACACTCGCCTGCCGACTGCCCCTCTTCGAGTCGTGGTTCGTAACCGACCAGTCGCTGTTCCAACAATCCGTGGACGCGATGCTCCCCTCTGTGAGCATTGGGATCCGCTACACGGATCTCGACGGCGACCATCACGACGTGTCGCTCACCAAGGTCCAGTTGGCCGAGGTGAGCTACCGCGACTGGCCCGAGTTCTTGAGCTTCTTTCGCGGACCGGTTGGGACAATGCCTCGGCAGAATCCCGCACAATACCTGGGTACTCCGCGAATCTTTGAGTGCGATCTCGGCGAACTCACCGACGTCGACCACGCCGTCGGC
>JALZCO010000100.1 GCA_030863015.1 Actinomycetota bacterium | reverse complement strand
CGGTCGAGTGCTGGCCTGGGAGCTAGCCCATGCCGATAACCCGATGGCCGGGCTCGCCACCTACGAGGACGCTCGCCGAGAGCGGATGAACGCGCTGGTGTTAGCCAACCGACAGCGAGGCCCCGAGCGGGTGCTGCACCTGGTTGAGCAACGCGCACCGAACGGCTTCGCCAGAATCGAAGACGTGATGACCATCGACGAGCTCGACTCAATCGCATTGCAGTACCGGACGACAGCCGGATTCGAGGCCGAGACGCTCAACACTCAACCATCATGGGAAGTCACCAAACGGGCTTAACGGCGTCAAGCCGGATGCGATCGTTGCGCGGTGCAC
This sequence comes from Actinomycetota bacterium, assembly GCA_030863015.1. Lineage (GTDB taxonomy): Bacteria > Actinomycetota > Actinomycetes > Mycobacteriales > Pseudonocardiaceae. The sequence continues at coordinate 8,117 of JALZCO010000100.1, read as the reverse complement.
TACTGGTCACCCGAAGATCGGAGCTAGTGACACGACAGTCGCTGAGCTGGTCCGCGCCCTGATCGCCGGGCACATCGCTCCGGACCTGGTCGCGAGCGATAGCGGGGAAGCGGTCGTTCCAGCAGCTAATCGGCAGGCCACCGTGTTTCTGGCGGCCGATATTCTTGCACCGCCAACCGTGGGTCAAAGGGCGGACGAACGGCGGTTACGGCAAAGCCATAGGGTCAGGTCAGCGGCGGTGCGCTCGCCGATCGGAATGTGCGATAAGACGGGAGCCTTCTGATGGCCCTGCTGGATCCGAACGTGTCGCTGTGGGTGGCCACGGCGCCTGGGACGTCTTATCCGCGGCTGAGCGGGATCCGCGAAGCCGATGTCGTCGTGGTCGGTGCTGGCATCACCGGGTTGACCACTGCGCTGCTGTTGGCGCAGGGCGGTGTCTCGGTGGCGGTGGTGGAAGCCCATCGGGTGGCCTCGGGTACGACGGGTTACACCACGGCGAAGGTGACCTCGCTGCATTCGTTGATTTACGCCTCCCTCGTCGAGCAGGTGGGTCAGGACAAGGCCCGGCTGTATGGGCAGGCGAATCAGGCGGCGATCGAGCAGATCGCGACCCTGGTTGATTCGCTGGGCATTGAGTGCCAGTTCACCCGCGCCCCGGCCTACACCTACACGCGTGATGCGGGCCAGCGCGCGAGCATTGAGGCGGAGGTGTCCGCGGCGCAGTCGCTGGGGCTACCCGCGACCTTCACCCAGGACAGCGACCTGCCCTATCCGATGGAGGCGGCGGTGCGGTTTGAGGACCAGGCGCACTTTCACCCTCGTCGGTACACGCTGGGGCTGGCATCGGCTATTGAGGCGGCCGGGGGCGCAATTTTTGAGCAGTCTCGGGCGCTGGACATCGACGAGCGCGACGGCGCCGTGCTGGTCCAGACCGACGGTGGTCAGGTGCGGGCCAAGGCGGCTGTTGTCGCGACGTTGCTGCCGTTTTTGGACATCGGCGGATACTTCGCCAAGGCTCACCCCTCGCGGTCTTACGCGCTGAGCGTGCGCTGCCCGGGACCGGTCCCGGCTGGGATGTACCTGTCGATCGATTCCCCTACCCGGTCGGTGCGGCCGGTTGACATTGACGGATCGGTCGGTTTGGTAATTGAGGGCAGCGGCCACAAGCCAGGGCAAAGCGAACAGACCGAGCGCTACTACACCGACCTGGAAGCCTGGGCTCGGGAAACCTTTGAGGTCGAGGCGGTGGACTATCGATGGTCGGCCCAGGACTACGTGACTGTTGACCAGGTGCCCTACATCGGGCGCTGTCCCCGCACCGAGGCGGTCTATGTCGGCACTGGCTACAAGAAGTGGGGCATGACCGGGGGCACCGTCGCCGGGATGATCATCGCTGATCTCATCAGCGGGCGAGGCAATCCGTGGTTGGAGCTTTTCGACGCCACCCGGGTGGGCACCGGGCAGGCCGCGACGAAGTTCGTCAAGGAAAACGCCTCGGTGGGGATGCACTTCGTCAAGGACCGCCTGGAGCGGCTGCGCGCTGGACAGCTCGCTGACCTGGCACCGGGCACCGGTGGGATGGCCAAGGTTGAGGGCGGGACGGTCGGTGCCTACCGAGACACCTCCGACAAGATCCACGCGGTCAGCATCACCTGCACCCACCTGGGCTGCACCCTGAAATGGAACCCGGCCGAGACCTCCTGGGACTGCCCCTGCCACGGCTCGCGTTTCACCCACACCGGCGAGGTGATCGAAGGCCCTGCCACCCAGCCCCTGGAGCAAATTCCGGTACAAGACGACCATTGATCTAGTGCGGTGTACAGGGTCAGGATGCGCGGGCGACGGCATCACCACGGTGATCTCGCAGCGGCTGCGCGGCGCCACCCGACTTCGTCAGCGCCGCCTAACGTGTCGGGTGACCTCAACTGAGGGAATGCCACCATGTCGTTGCAGTTGACCATGTTGGACGAATCGCTGCTGCTTCTGCAGGAGACGCGCGCACCGTGGAACGTCAGTTTGAGCTGGGCGCTGACCATCACCTGGACGAGGCCAGACTCCGGCAGGCGGTGCTGTCCTGCTGCCAACGTCACCCGATGGCCCGCGCTCGCCTAGCACCGTCACCGCATGGCGGGACCTCTTATCAGTGGGACATTGCCGATGAGGTCGATCTGGATCCGGGTCCGGGTGGCGGACTGCCCTGACAGTGCCGCGCTGGATCGGCTGCGGACCGAGCTGTACACCCCGCCCATTGCCCTGGACACCAACCCGGGTTGTCGCGTTGCCCTGGCCCGGCGGCCCAGCGGGGATCTCTGCTGCTGTCTGCCAGCCACATCGTCGCCGACGGCATCGGTGCCCTGCGCTTGATGCAGTCCATCACCCGCACCTATCGGGGCGAGCCGGATCCACCGGATCCCTTACCACTGGACAAGGCCCGCGATCTGGGCTCGTTTCTGGCGCCTAAAACTCGGAGCGAGAAGTGGACGCGGCAGCTGGAAGGGCTGCGGCGACTGCGCGAGGCACTCGATCCGCCGAGTCGGATCGCGGTCGCCGGCGGCACCGACCACGACGGTTTTGGATTCGTCTTTCGCACCCTCGAGATCGGCCAGACCACAACGCCGGGTCTGATGCAGCGGGCTGAGGGCACGACGATCAACGACGTCCTGCTCGCCGCGCTGCACCTCACCGTGCAATCCTGGAACACCAAGCACCAGACGCCAACTGATCGCATCGGGGTCCAGATGCCGATCAATGTCCGCCCCGCTGATCGGTTGTGGGACGTCGTCAGCAACCTCACGTCAATGGTCAGCGTTTCCACCGTGCCAGACGATCGAGTAGACCTGGCGACGGCGACTGCTGCGGTGGCCGAGCAGACCTCTCAGATGCGACGAAACAACCGAGCCTATGGCCTGCATGACCTTCTCGACGTCACCAAGAAAGCCCCGCTAGGGGTCAAGCGCGCGGTGCCCAGGCTGTTAGACCTGACGGATGATCGACTCGTCGACACCGCGATGCTGTCAAACCTGGGCCGTATCCCCGAGCCGCCCACCTTGGCCACCAGCCCTGAATCTGGGGCAGCGGAGCTGTGGTTCTCCCCGCCGTGCGATCTCACCTGCACTGTTGCTATCGGCGTTGCCACCAGCGGACAGCGACTGTCACTGGTCACTCGCTATCGCTACGAGCAATTCGACGCCGATGCCGCGGAAGAATTCACCGATCTGCTGATCGCTCAGATCACCTGCCAGCACAGGTGCTGATCAGAGTCAGTCGCACTCCCTGTCAGGCGGTCTTGGTAGCAGCAACGGCGATGCGGTGCCGAGCCGTCGCCATGCTGATCACTGGAGTGGCTGGCTCGGCATCCGCTTGAGCGGGCGATGCCAGGCGATCCTGCCACAGCGGCGCGGGCTCAAGATGCTGTGTTCCTCTAGCTCGCGGTGGTGGACAATCTTGGCATGGTCCAGGGCAGGCGTGTGCCTCAGATTGACCAAGCGCTGGAAGCCTTGGTCGGCGCGATCGACGCTCTCACCGAGCGCCAGCACGGCGGCCCTGGTGTGGTGCTCACGCTGGGTGGCCTGGTCGTCAGCGGGACGATCATTCCCGACTGGCAGTGGTTCGATGAAGTTGAGCACGCCACCCGTGCCGCGTTCGTCGTGCACGTCGGAGGTTCCATCGATGACGAGCACGGTGGTTGGGCGAGGTTGTTCAAGGGCGCCTCTGAGTCATTGACGAAGGACCACGCCGAGCGTCTGGCTGCCCGGGAGGCCACCGAAGGTCTCCCCGACCGTTATCGGCGTCTTCTGGGTCAGCAGGATCGGACCGCCTACATCCACTTGACCGAGGCCCGGGTAGTGGCTGCCGATCTCAGTCCACTGCCCGCAGCCGGAATGCATTGGCGAGGAAGGCTCTCAGAGATCTCGGGTTGGTCCTTCGGCCATCTTGGTGCCGAGCCGCCGACCGCCCCGCCGCAAGACCCCGACCACTATATGTAGGCATCAGCGCGGCGTTTGAAGTCGCAGCCCTTTTGTGACGGATCTCATACAATCGGCGTTTAAAGCCCGCAGACAGTCCTACCCCGCCGGGTAATCCTCGTGCATGGCCGACTCGAAAACCAGCGTCTAATCGTGATGAAGATGAAGGCCGACCGCGCATAAACGCACCCGACGGGGTATCCCGAGGGCGACCGCCCAACGAAGGAGAGAGAAGAATGGCCACCGACGCCATCGAGCAGAGCATTGAGGTCGACGTTCCAATCCGTACCGCGTATGACCAGTGGACGCAGTTCGAGGAATTCCCGCACTTCATGCAAGGCGTCGACGAGGTCCGCCAGCTCGACGACCGGCGGCTGCACTGGCGCGCCAGCTTCGGTGGCGAGAGCCATGAGTGGGACGCCGAGATCGTCGAGCAGCAGCCGGAGCAACGCGTGGCATGGCGAAACATCGATGGCAAAGACAACGCCGGCGTCGTCACTTTCCACAAGATCGACGAGGGCACCACACGAGTCATGGTCCAGATGGATTGGGCGCCCGAGGGCGTCAAGGAGAAGATCGGCGCGGCGCTCGGTGCCGACGACCGCCGCGTCAAAGGTGACCTGGAGCGCTTCAAGGAGTTCATCGAGTCGCGCGGCCGGGAGACCGGCGCGTGGCGAGGCGAGGTGGGCCGCGAGAGCTGAGGTCGGCCGTCGTTGGCCGGATCGAGCCGGGAACAAAGTTGATACCAGTGTTGTCAACTATGGTGCCACAGTAAGACGGTAAGCAGAGAGGTGTACAAGGATGATCGTGGCAATCGAGCCCTCGGGCCAGACCGCCCGTCCGGCTCACAATATCCCCGGTACCGGCAAGCGGACCATGCCGATGGACGCCTACCGGCACGAGGGTCAGTTGATCATGCACTTCGACCTCCCGGGCATCGACCCCGATTCGATCGAATTGACCGTGGAGAACAACATGCTGGCTGTGAAGGCGAACAGACCACGCCAGCAGGTCGAAGATGCCCAGTGGTTGGTATCCGAGCGTCTGCACGGCACCTTCACGTGCCAGCTATCCCTTGGCGACGGGCTCAACCTGGACAGCATCAAGGCCAGTTCCGACCAGGGCGTTTTGACGATCACCGTCCCGGTCGCCGAGCAGGCCAAGCCCCGCCGGATCGAGATCACCAGCTCGGAGACCAGCGGCGCAGAGCCGACCGCGGCCTGAGTCAACCGTCAGACCAGGTCGTGATCGGGGGCGCGGTCATGTGCTTACTCCGATCGCGATCGCCTCTGAGATAGCCCGGGAATCGCTTGCGCCTCGCGTCAAGCGATTCCCGGACATCTTGATGTCAATGCTTATATGGCTGACCCGCCAGTGCTGGCGCCCATGCGTGGCAGCCCTACACAAGGTGTGTCGCCGGCCAGGCGCCACCGAGCAGCAGTAGCCGGTAGCCGCGACCGAGATCACGACGACACCAAGCTCCAGCACCAGGATCGGTCCCGGCGAATGCTGCGCTTTGCGCAGACCACTCAGGCCCTCAGCAGCCACACCGGAAGTGGCCGTGGGTGATCATCGGCATCGTCGTACTGCTCTTCATCATCGGCATATCCGGCGGCAATGAACAAGACTCCCCACCGGCCACCACCACACCGGAGGCGCCAGCACCGGCCGGCCCGCCTCGGGTCACTGTGCCCGGCAGTCTGGTCGGGAAGAACACACAGCTTGTCGATAACGAACTTCGCAAGCTTGGCATCGTCGATATCAACTACACACCTCAGGACGCCGCTAGCACGTTTACGCCGCTGCTTGAAACTGGACGGTGACCAAGGTGGTACCTGCGTCCGGCACAGCGATGTTCACCACCGACACGGTGACGATCATCGTAACCAAGAAACAGGATCGGATGGCACCAGTCGTCCCGCCAGCGCTCTCGGAAGCAGAACCAGAGCCGGAACCTGCACCAGTGCTGCCCCCAGCGGGCAGCTCTCCCCGTGATTCAACTGGTGACTCCGCCGGTGGACGCCCTACTACTCCAACTGTTCGGCCGCTCGTGCCGCAGGAGCCGCGCCGCTGTACCGGGGTACCCCCGGTTATCGCGCCGGACTTGACCGTGGCGATGACGGTGTCGCGTGTGAATGAACACAGAACGGCAGAGCCACACTTAGCCACAGGCTCGGTCGCGCATGGTCCGTGAGATCGCTGAGAATAGGCAGGAGAGCTCCTTCTGTTAATGCTCGTACACTCCAGGATATGCGCGCGATTGGGCAGTCCGATGGGGTGTCGGTCAAGGCTTACGCGGGCACGACCGGTGTGCTCCTCGCCTTCGACGTGCGGCCCGACAAGCGGGAGGGACTGCTTGGCTTCGCGATCGAGCGCCGGGGCGGCAACCGGCCGCACAGATGGCTGTCTGGCGGGCTGAGCTTCCCTGGCGGCAGGGGCACGGCGGGCGAGTTCCCGACGAGCGACAAGGCGCCGATCCAGAAGTTCCGCTGGTCCGACTACGGCGTTTTCCCGGATACGACGTACACCTACACCGTCCATCCCGTCTATGGAGATCCTGCCACGCCGAGCCTCGAGTCGGGGCCATCGGTCACCGTCGTGACCTCGAGCGCCACGCGCGGAGACCACCGCGTCGTCTTCAACCGCGCCGCCGCGGCGAGCCAGGCGTTCTCGCGCCAATTCCCGGAGGTCGAGCAGGAGCTCGCGGCGGCCAAGCTCGAGAAGCGTCCCGCGGTTATGCCGGTGCGTGCGCTTGCCTGGCTGAGTCGTGGCGCGCTTGAGCAGATCACGGGCTTCTGCGCCCGCGCGCTCGATCCGACCTGGGCGCTGGACATCGCGATCTACGAATACGAGCTACCGGAGATCCGCGACGCTATCGACGCCGCCCGCAATCGCGGCGCGGATGTGCGGATTGTTTACCACGCCAAGCCCGGCGACAAGCAGACGGAAATCAACACCGAACACGTCGCGGATTGGCCCGACAGCCAGAAGAAGGCTCGGGTCACGAGCCGGATCTGCCACGACAAGTTCATCGTGCTCAGCCGCATCCAGGAGCAGCGCATCCCGGCGGCAGTGCTGTGCGGCTCGACGAACTTCACCCACAACGGCGTCTACCGGCAGGCGAACGTCGTCCACACGGCTGACCGCCCGGAGCTCGCCCAGAAGTACCTGGAGATATTCGAGATCCTGTTTGGTGGCGCGACCCCAGGTGAAACGAAGAAGTGGATTAACGTCAACAACCCGCTGTCGTCGGACGCGCCGATCGTCGCGGGCTTCTCTCCGCGCGGCGGCGAGGTCGACCTCGAACTGTTCGCGGCGGAGATTCGAGGCGCCGCGCGAGACGTGTTGTTCTGCACCGCCTTCGATCTCAACAAGCGGATCCTCGAGGCGCTGATCGGCAAGCCGAACGACGCGATCCTGCGCTTTGGACTGCAGAACTCGACCGACACGATCACGGGCATCCACCGCGACCGCACCGCGGACTTCGTCGCCACCGCGATGCTCAGCGAGGGCCTCGAGGGCTTCCTCAAGGAGACGACCGCGGGCCAGAAGGGCAACATCCTGATCCACACCAAGCTGATCGTGATCGATTTCACCTCCGACGCGCCGACGGTCTTGAGCGGATCGCACAACCTCTCCGCCAGCGCGTCAGGCGGCAACGACGAGAACTACCTGATCATCCGCGGCGCCATCGACGTGGCGGACTGCTACGGCGTCGAGCTGATGCGCCTCTATGACCACTACCGCTTCCGCTGGTACCAGAGCCCAAGATCGAAGCCCAAGGACTGCCCGCCGCCCCCGCCCGATCCCGACGCCTGGCCGGCGGGATCGCTGTGCCCCGACGACCGCTGGACGCGGCCTTACTTTCAGGACGGCACGCTGAAGGCCGCGGACCGAATGCGCTTCGGGGTATCCGCGGGCGTCTAGTTGTATGCCGTCAATTGCGAGTTCTTCACGGTGCACCTGCGCTCGCCGGCTGACGCCGGTGGCACCGTCACGATCCTGCGCTGCGCCCGGGAGCCTGTGAAACGCACTACCATCATGCTGCCCGACTCCGGCCCAGGAGGTCTGACGTGATCACCGCGATCGTGCTGGTGCATGCCGCCACTGACCGGATTCCCGAGGCCGCCCAGGCCATCGCCGATCTGGACG
>JALZCO010000090.1 GCA_030863015.1 Actinomycetota bacterium | reverse complement strand
ACATCGGACGTCAGGCGTTGTTCGCGCGCCTCGATGACCGCATCCCACGGCGGGCCAGCGAGGCGGCCTTCGGCGTGATACTGGTGGTCGCCGGCGCGACTCTCCTGATGCCCGCCGATGGGTCACGCCTTATCTGGCTGGTCGGGGCCATCCTGGCCGGTGAGCTCGTCGCCGCCGGGATGGTGCTGATGGCGCTGCGCCGGGCGATGTGGCCCGAGCGGTTCATCGAACCTCGATGCCTTGCCGGCGCCCTGGTCGCCACGCTCGCGACGCTGCCGGTGGCCGCCGCAGCGTGGTGGCTGCAGCAGGTCACAAGCATCGACCGGCCCGGTGGCCTAGCACTACTCGCGCTGAGTGGTGTTGTGGCACTTGGGGTCTACGTCCTGACACTTCGTGTCGCGATGCCGCGACGGATCGGTGGTGGGTCATGACCCAAACGCTTCCGCCCGGCTCCAGCCCGACTCCCGCCTCCAGCCCCGGTCCCGGCTCCAGCCCAGGTGCTAAGGAGAGCTGGCCGATCCCGGTGATCAGCGGCTGGCTTGGCTGGGGAGCCGCCAGCTGCGCCGTGGTCGGCGGGGTTGTCGCAGTGGCGGTCGGGCCGCTGATCGCCCTTGCCGTCATCGGTGCACTGGCGGTGGTCGGGTTGCTCGCCGCGGCGGCGTACCGGCCGATCTTCGCTACCTACGCCTACCTGGGGACTCTGCCCATCATCGCCGGCATCGACCGCGGCAACCTGATCCCGCTGGTGCGACCCAACGAGGCGTTGCTTGTGGTGTTGCTCGCCGGGGCGTTGGCCGGTGGTTACTACCGATGGTGCCGGGGTGACCGGGTCCCCGTGCAACTGCACAAGCTCGACATCCCGATCGGTGTCTTCCTTTTGATGTCGACGGCGTGGCCGCTGCTGTCATTGATACTGCGCGGTCAGACGCCAGTGACCTCCGACCTGGCGGCCGTGCTGCCAGTCTGCAAGCTGGTCGCGATCTACCTGCTGGTGCGATTCTCCGTCACCACCGAGGCCCAGCTGGTGCGGTGTTTCCGATTGATCATCTGGCCGGCGGCCCTGGTCGCGGTGATCGCCATCCTGCAGACCCTGAATTTCGGCCCGGTGGTCGCGATGCTGCATGCAGTGTGGACGCCCGACAGCAACGCGGCTGCGCTCGCCGAGCGGGGTACCACGACGCTCGGCTCACCGCTGGCTACCGGTGACTACATCATCATTAGCCTGACCCTACTGATCTGCTGCGCGGTTCGAGGATTGCTGGATTACCGGGAGCGGCTGGTACTGGGAGCCATCCTGGGGGCGGGGGTGCTGGCCGCAGGCCAGTTCTCCACCTGGATCTCCGCGGTCGTGGTGGCCGGAATCATTCTGTGGCGCTTCAGCACGGTGCGGCGCGGTTCGATGCGGTTTTTGTGGCTGGTGCCGCTTGCGCTGGCGTTCGGCGCGCCGACGTTGATCGGCCGGTTGCAGGGATTCAGTGAGTATGGGGTGCCACGCAGCTGGATCGGTCGCTGGAACAACCTGTCCGGTCATTACCTGCCGAGGTTCGACTTCATCAACGTCCTGATCGGGGTATCGCCCAACTCGGTACTGCCGGCACCCGAGCGGTGGCGCGAGGTCATCTACCTGGAGGGCGGCTACCTCCAGTTGCTCTGGATCGGCGGTATTCCGTTGCTGGCCGCTTTTGTCTGGCTGGCGGTCGCGGTGCTGCGCCGGAGCCATGCGCTCATGGAGCAACCGGGCGCGGTCGGTGTCGCCGCTTCGGCGCTGTGGGTCTGCTGGTGGTTCGTGATCATCCTCACCGTCATCGATCCGCACCTGACCCTCCGAGGCACCGGGGACGTGCTTTTCATGCTGATGGCAATCACCACGGGGAGGCTCAGTGTCCAGCGGCGTTGAACAAGTGCGCTTACCCGCTCGTTGGGAGCCGGTCGCCAGGCGTGCGGTGGATCTCGTGGTGGTCTTGGTAGCGCTGCTGGTGCTCACGGTCCCGATGCTGCTCGTCGCGATGGCTATCCGGCTGGGGACGCCGGGCCCGGCGCTGTATCGCCAGCAGCGGATAGGTCGGGGAGGCCAGCCCTTCACGATGTACAAGTTCCGCACCATGCGGGTCGGTGGCTCCGACGCCCAGCACCGGGAGCTGATCGCTCGTGAGCTGCGCGGGGAGGATACCTCGGTCGGGGGCAGCTGGAAGATCGACAGTGATCCGCGGGTGACCCGGCTCGGCTCAATCCTGCGGCGCACCAGCGCCGACGAGCTTCCCCAGCTACTCAACGTCCTACGGGGACAGATGGCGCTGGTTGGGCCGCGCCCGTGCCTGGATTGGGAAGCGAAGATGTTCCCGGCCAAATATGCCGGACGCTTCGACGTCCCGCCCGGGCTCACCGGGCTCTGGCAGGTCAGTGGGCGCAGCACGATGGGCACCTTAGAAATGTTGGAGCTTGATCTTACCTACGTACGGAGCTGGAGTTTCTGGACAGATCTTGGGATCCTGATGCGAACTGTGCCGACATTGTTAAAAGGGCACGGCGCACGCTGACCAAGGATCATCTGCTGGCAGCTGGGGGTACCTGTGACGGCCGTCCCTGTGTCGATTTTCGCAATCCCGCGATTACCACGCCGCGCCCGGGCGGCCCTGCTCACTGTCCATGTTGCAGTCTCCGTCGGGTGGCTCGGGGTTGACGGTGCGCTGGTGGCGCTGGAGGTGACCGGCCTGACCAGCGGAGATCCGACGGTGCAGGGTGGAATTGCCGCCGCGATGGGCGCACTGGCCTCCTGGGTGCTGATCCCGGTGGTGTTCACCTCACTGGTCAGCGGGCTGGTGCTCGCACTGTCCACTCCGTGGGGCTTGGTGCGGCACTGGTGGGTGCTCGCCAAGTGCGGGATCGCCGTCACGTTGACCGCAACCGGACTGGCGTTGATGCTGCCTCGGTTGGAGCAGATCGTCGCCGGAGACGGTGAGCCGGTTCAGCTGCAGACGCTGCTCGCAAGGTCGCTGGCGCTGGTCCTCCTGCTCGCGGCGACCGGTCTCTCGGTGATCAAGCCATGGGGTAAGACACCGCTCGGCCGGACGGCGCAGGCCATCGGTAAGCGCCATCGGCAAGCGCTTCAACAGAAGTAGCGATACAGCAGCGCGCCGGCCTGTGCGGTCACCTCGTCCGGTACCGAGTCGTCGGTGAACAGCCGGGTCAGCTCTGCGAGCATCGGGCCGGCGTCGGAACCGGTGCGGGCTCGCTCCCCACCGGCGCGCAGCGTCACGATGTTGCGTTGTTCGGTCGCCCACTTGCGCTTGTACGCGATCAACCCTGGTTGATCGAGGTCACTGAGTCCCCAGTCGAGCAGCCGGGCGTCGCGCTCGATCCCCCAGCGGATCCCGGCCCAGAAGATCGCGTCGTTCGGGCGCAGTGCCAGGTGCTCGTGGCGGGACGCGCCGAACTTGTAGTAAAGCACGCCGTTCCAGGTCAGGAAGAGCGCGCCGGCGATCAGCTCGTCGCCGGCGTGCGCCAGCATCGTCACGATCCCGTCACCGGGGGAGAACGCCTCCCAGATGTGGTCGAACAGCTTGCGGGGCTGGGCAAGAAGCCGATATTTGCGTTTGCGCAGCGAGACATGCAACCCATGGAACCGATGTACCGCGTCCAGCCCGGTGTGCGCCTCGATCCGGACGCCGGCACGTTGGGAGATGGCGATGTTGCGGCGGGCATGCTGGGACAGCCGCTGGCGGATCTCCTCGATGCTGCCGTCCAGCGGCGTACCATGCCACGCTGCTGTTGCGACCTGGCGCAAGCGCGGATCACACACCGGTACGGCGGTATCAAAGCATCGCAGCGTCAATGGGGCAGCGGCGGTGATGACACCATCGGCGAGGGCCTTCCAGTCAACCTCGTCTTCGATCAGCGGCTCAGCCCGGTCGGAGAACGGCAGGCTGGACAACCGGTCACCGCGGATGTCACTGATCGGCACCCAGGCCAGGCCCGCGCGTGGCTGCCCGTCCCAGCCCAGAAGGATGGTGCTGGCCGGAGTGAAACCGTAGGTGGCGCACACCGCGGCGATCCACAGCGGCGACGTGAACACGCTGCCGTGCGGGCCCAGGGCAAGCTGACGCCAGCGCGGATCACTGCGCGGATCGGTGAACACAACCTCCGAATTCACATACGGACCGTACCGATCCGCTGCTTCGCGTGGAGCAGGTAGGGTTGTGACGCGCTGCATACTGCCGTTGCACAGTGTGCTCGATATGGAAATGGATGCTATGACCACGCTGTTTATCGCGACAACCGGTGGCCACCTCACCCAGCTTGACAATCTGGCTGGCCGGATCTCGGCCAACGGTGGGTCGGTGTGGGTGACTCATGCCAATGAGCAGAGCCGATCGATGTTGGCCGATCGTGACGTGGAGTTCGTGCCCTACGTGGGGGTGCGCAGTGTGCCTGATGTGCTGCGGTGCATCCCCGATGCACGCCGGTTGATGGAGCGCCGGAAGCTGACCAGGGCAGTGTCGACGGGGTCGGGGATCGCGCTGGGGTATTTGCCGTACCTGGCGGCGAGGGGGGTGGAGTGCCACTACATCGAGAGTGCGACGCGGGTGAGCGCGCCCTCGCTGACCGGTCGGGTCCTGCAGTGGGTGCCGGGGGTGCGTACCTATACCCAGTACCCGCAGTGGGCGGATAGGTCATGGGAGTACGCCGGCAGCGTGTTCGACGGCTATGAGCCGGTCACGTTGGCGCGGGTGCCCGAGGCCGTGGTCCGCGTGGTGGTGACGGTGGGCGCCGCCACCGAGTACCCGTTTCGGCGGTTATTCGAGCACCTGGCGCCGCTGCTGGCCCCCGCCGGTGAGCTTGCCGAAGCGACCGGATTGCCTGTGGAGGTGCTGTGGCAGACCGGGGACACCCCCGTGGGCGACCTGCCGATCCAGGCCACGCCGGTGCTGCCCGCGGCCGAGCTGGCCACCGCGCTGCGCAAGGCCGACATCGTGATCAGCCATGCCGGTACCGGCTCGGCGCTGGCCGCTCTGGACGCCGGGCGGTACCCGATTCTCGCCGTCCGAGACAGTGCCCGCGGTGAGCAGGTCGATGACCACCAACACCAGTTGGCCACCGAACTCGCCCGCCGTGGCTTGGCGTTGCACCGTGACCCCGATGCGATCACCACCGATGACATGCTCGCCACCGTGCAGACCGCTATTCAGCGCACGGCTTCGCCACCACCGTTCGAATTGCGTCCCTAGCTCACGTGCCGGCCGGTGCGACCCTGAGCACCTTGTCGTCGTCGCCGTTGCTGGTGGTGACGTACAGCGCCCCGTCGGGTCCCGGGCGTACCGCGCGAAGCCGACCGTAGCTGCCGTCGAGCTGGGGGAGTTGCCCGGCCCCGGTCACGTTCCCCTCGGAGTCCACTCGCATCAGCAGCAACTTGGAGCCGGCCAGCGCGGCGACGGCCAGCAGGCCCTGCAGCTGTTCCCACTGCTCACCGGCCATGAATGCGGCACCGCAGATCGCTTCGGTGTGGCCGCCGGAGCTCCACACGGCGGGGACCGCGTCTGGGAAGCGCTGCAGGTCGGTCATCGGCACGCTTTCGTCGTACCTGCTTTCGGTACCACCACGAGACGGATCCCAGCCGTAGTTCGCTCCAGCTCGCAGGACGTTGATCTCGTCGTCGACGGTGGGGCCGTGCTCGGCGCCGAAGAGTCGATCGGTTCCCGGCTGTACCGTCACGCCCTGCACGTTGCGGTTGCCGTAGGTGAACACCAGCCGCTCTGCGGCGTTCGGCGAATCAGCGAATGGATTGCCGGGCGCGGGACCGCCGGTGTTGCGGTCGATCCGGAGCACCTTGCCGCCGAGCTGGGTACGGTCCTGGGACACGGCCGCGCGCGCGGAGTCCCCGGTACCCACATAGAGGTGGCCGTCCGGGCCAATGGTGGGGCGGCATCCGGAATGCCTACCGGAAGGGTTCAGCGGCAGGCCGGCGACCAGCGGATCGGCCACCCGACTGGCCCGTGCGCCATCGGGTGACAGTTCCCAGGTGATCAGCCGAACGTCCACCGGCCGGTTACCGTCCTGATGGGTCTGGCAGGTGGTGAACCGGCGAGTGCTCGCGAAGTCGGGATGCACCACCAGCCCCATCAGGCCGCCTTCCCCGGCGACGTAGACGTCACCCAGTTCGGCCGCGACATCGGTAACCTGCGCGCCGGGTCTGGTCGAGGACAGCAGCCGGATGCGTGCCGGGCGCTCGGTGATCAGCGCAGATCCGCCGGGAAGGAATCCGATATCCCACACATGCTCCAGCCCCGCAGCGACCACATCGACCCGGATTTCAGGGGCCGACGAAGTGCCCGGTGGCACCGCGGACCCACCGGTGACCGGGCTCTGGGTGGGAATGCCGGGACTGATCGGGTTGCCCTGGCTCGAGCAGCCGACCACAACACCGAGCAGGATCAGCAACACAGGCAGGCGAGGCATGGGGTGATCCTCCCCGATGCGGACGTAGGTCGGTGGTGAAGCTAGCTGACCCGGTCAGGCCTGATCACCGGTGGGCCGAAGACCCGCGGCGCGAGCGACGCTCACCGCTTCAAGACAGCTGTGCACTCCGAGCTTGGTGAGGATGCTTCGCACGTGGGTCCGAGCGGTGCTGATCGATACCACCGACTCAACGGCGATCTGGCTTACCGGCTGGCCGTCCACCATGCGCAGCAGCACCTCGCGCTCGCGGTAGCTGAGCACGTCGAGCTGTGCGCTGTGGTCGCGAGCGCGACGGGCGTCGCCAAGCAGCTCTCGCAGCACAACGCCGAGCAGGCGCGGTGGGTAGAAGGCATGACCCAGCGGTACGGCGCGCAGCACCTTCAGGAGGTGATCCAGCGAGCTCTCCTTGGACACCCAGGCCGCCGCACCGGCCCGCGCCGCTGCGATGGTGTGAGCCGTATCGTGGCTCCCGGTGAGCACGACCAGATGTGCTGAGGGCCAGGCGGCACCGAGCTTGCGCACCATCACGCCGGTGACGGCCGCCACAGGTCCGATGTCGGTGGTGATCACGTCTGGGCGCAGCAGGCGAACGATGTCGGTCAGGCGGGCATCATCTGGCGTACAGCTACCGACTACCCACAGATCTTCAGCGGTGGACAACTGAACGGTCAGGGCATCGGTCAGCATGGCGTGACTATCGACGAGCAGCACCCGCGAGAACGTCACGGGTGCAACTGTGCCCGGCAATGTCTGCGGGCGGCAACACCGATCTTGGGGATTCCATCCGGTCCAGGTCCCAATCCGCTGCCCTCGCCGAGGACATGCTCACCTGCTCGGTGAGCTTGGGTCGTGCCTGTCTCATGCGGCATCGTTGCCGAGTAGCTCCACGACCCGCACCGCCGTGGCGCCGGTGCCGACGGCTTAGCTGTTTTCCAACAGCCGTGCATGCCCGTTGACAGCGAGCGTGTATCAGTGTTCGGCCACGTCCACCCCCGCTGTCGACCCTGCTGTGCCGACGATCGCATCAGTTGGGCGCCGGGTCTTCCCGCATCGGCAGGAGGTTGCCTAGGCGCCTCGTGAGCTGATCTCCATGCCGTCGGCCGCCGTGTGCCGGATCTGCTCGGTCGTCATGAGCGCGCCACGGTTGTCCGCTCGCGCGGGGACTCCAGCGTTCAAGAGCATGACGGCTACGCTCGTGGCCGCAGGACCGGCACGCGCAGTGCACTCCGAGCGACAGCGACGGCCTCCAACCGGCTGTGCACGCCGAGCTTGGCGAAGATCTTGTTGGTGTGGGTCCGTACCGTGTTCGCCAACAACCCGAGTTCTTCGGCGATCTCCGTCTGACGGCGGCCCTCCACCAGGTACATCAGCACGGCGCGCTCGCGGCAGGTCAGGGAGTCTAGCGGTCCGTCGCGGCGTTGTGCCCGACCAACGTCGGCTCGCAGCTCCTGCAGCACACGGCCGAGCTGCTGTGGAGGAAAGCACGCGTATCCGCGGCTAGCGCACCGCAGGGCGTCGGTGAAGATGTCGATCGAGGACTCCTTCGATACCCATCCAACCGCGCCTGCGCGCGCTGCTTCGACTGCCTGCTCCGGGTCACGGCTGGCGGTGAGGACCACGAAGTGTGCCGGTGGCCACGCCGTGCGGAACAGCGTGAGCAGCGGGGCCGCGTCGCGGGCCAGGGAGACCTCGATGGCGATGACGTCGGGGCGCGCGGCGGTGACCTGCGCCTCTGGATGGGGATCGCGCGCCACACAGTGCCCGACGACGACAATGTCGGGTGTGCTGGACA
>JALZCO010000064.1 GCA_030863015.1 Actinomycetota bacterium | reverse complement strand
AGCCCCCCTGGCTCGCATCGAAGCCCAAGCGACCCTGCTCGCCCTCTGCCACCGCCTGCCCACCCTCGAATTAGCCGGCCAACCCCAACAACGGCCCGAATTCGTCATCCGCGGCCTCAACCACCTGGCCATCACGGCCCAATTAAGGTAACCGCGGACAGTCCTCGCGTAGATCAGAGATCACAGCCTTGTCGGGATAGATCGCTCCTGCCGGGAATAGGTCGCTGCCAAGGTTCTAGGCTGCTGGACCAACCTGCGGACCGCCGCGAAAGCCACGGCTTTACGAGTTGCCGTCGCGTTCGAGCTTGGCCTGTCGGTCACGTGGGGCGTCAGTTCCTGATGCCTTCAACGTCAGACCGGCAGACACAAAGTGGAAGGATTTCCTCGAGCTCGCTCGTCGGGAAGGCTCTTTCGCTTGGCGTCATCGTGCCGCGGCTAATAACGCCCCGTCGCCTCGGTACGCCTGTCAGCGGTCATGGGGCCTACAAGCGGAGAGTCTTGGTACCGAGCGTATTGATCGCAGACGAATGTTTACTCGTCTGGTGCACAACCAGGCAGGTGGGGCCGTTGTGGCGATCATGATACGAGCTAACCGCTGGTGGGTCTGAATGGTGTCCCGTCACCGTTTAGACCGAAGTTGCGTAGATGCCTGGTGGCGGCATCGCTGATCTCGCCTCGACCAAGCAAGATGTTGATCCATTCGTCGGCGGCCTCTGAGGCTCCCGCGTCGACCTCAGCCCGAAGATCTTCGGCGCGCTAAGAGTTTGGCTAGTAGCTGCACCAGTGAGTGCACGGTCGATCCGCCGTTTCTTTGCCTGGGAAGCACCGCAGCCTCGGTCGCCACCGTCTTGATGTCGCGGCACTCAGCGTGTATCAACCACACCGGCATCAGCAAGGGACCGCCGCGATTCATGCCACGGCAACAATTCTTGATCACAGTTTGTTCCGCAGCCGCCCACGGTCAGTTCTGTGTACCGATCGTGATGGTGAGCTCCTGGCGCTCGCGGCCGGGGCGGGTGACGGTCAGCGGCACCTGCTGGCCCGGCTTGGTGGCGCGCAGCGCCCCGTAGAGGTCCTCGATGCTATCCACCGGCTTGCCGGCGAAAGCGACCACGACGTCGCCCTTCTGCACGCCCGCGGCAGCCGCCGGCCCACCGGGGGCCACCTTGAGCACCAGCGCCCCGGCCTGCACCTCGATGTTGAGAGCCTGACGGATCGTCGGGGTCAAGCGCACCAGAGACAGGCCAAGGTAGGGGTGGGTGGCGGTGCCGTCGGCGAGCAGCTGCTCGGCCACGTCAACCGCGGTCCCCGCCGGGATAGCGAAGCCGATCGACACTGCACCCGCGGCCGGTGAGATATAGGCCTCATTGATGCCGACGACACGGCCAGCGCTGTCGAGCAGCGCTCCACCGGAATTGCCCGGTGAGAGCGCGGCATCGGTCTGGATCAGATCCACCAAAGCGCGGGACTGCAGGGCCGATCCGGGAATCTGCCGGTTGAGCCCGGACACGATCCCGGCGGTGACAGTGTTCTCGAAGCCCAGTGGGCTGCCCAACGTGAGCACGACGTCGCCAGGCCGGGGCAACTCGGTGCGGTACTCCGGCACCGGCAGCCCGCTTCGCTCGGTGCGCACCACGGCGAGGTCAGTGACGGTGTCGGTAGCCAGCACCGTGCCCGGCGAGGAGGTGCCATCGGCGTACTCGATGGTCACTGCCTTGGCGTCGCCGACGACGTGCTCGTTGGTCAACACCACGTCAGGCCGAAACACCACGCCGCTGCCGGCGCCGATGTCCGTCCGGACGGTGACCACGCTGGGCGCCAGGCGCTCGACGAGATCGGCGTAGCCACCTGTGAGTGCGGCGACAGCCGGGGGTGGAAGTGCCGAGGGCGCCGTTGTCTGCGGGCCAACGGCCGTGCAGGCGGTGAGGCCGATGACCAGGACCCCGACCGCCACCAGCCGAGGACACCGCCCGCCACGGACTGACCTGCGGCTGCGGGTGCAAGCAAAAGGCACAACGGCAACGGTCACGGCGCTGCTCCGTCGAGGCTGATCACCGTCTTGATGTCATCTGGTTGCGGTTGAAAGGCTTCGACGAACCGATCCAGCGGCAACCGGCGAGTGATGAGCCGGTTCAGCCAGTCCAGGTCCGCCGCGGCCAGCGCCGCGGCCGCGAAATCGTAGTGGCGCAGGTTCGCATTGACCGATCCGACGACCACGTCGTTTTCCAGCACCAGCTCACGGTTGAGAGCGCCGCCGTCGACGGTGATACTCCGGCCGGCGGCGGAGACCCGCCCGGCCCGCTCGCGAACCACCAGCGCGGCGAAACACGCCGGCGAGTCGAACCGCGGCAGGCACAACCAGTCAACCGACCCGTTGCGGCCCACCAGCGCTGCTGTATGCAGGTCACCGATCAGCCCGTAGT
>JALZCO010000054.1 GCA_030863015.1 Actinomycetota bacterium | reverse complement strand
CCTACGGGCTGGGGCTGGTCAAGAACTCCTACGTCGGGCGCACCTTCATCCAGCCGTCGCAGACGATCCGCCAACTCGGCATCCGGCTCAAGCTCAATCCGCTGCGCGACGTCATCCGCGGCAAGCGCCTCGTGGTGGTCGACGACTCCATCGTGCGGGGTAACACCCAGCGCGCTCTGGTCCGGATGTTGCGCGAGGCCGGAGCAATCGAGGTACACATTCGGATCGCCAGCCCACCGGTGCGCTGGCCGTGCTTCTACGGCATCGACTTCGCCTCCAGTGCTGAACTCATCGCCAGCGGCGCCGACGGCAGTGATGTCGAGGCGATACGGCGCGGGATTGGAGCTGACAGCCTCGGCTATGTCAGCCTCGCGAACCTCATTGCCGCTTCCGAGCAGCCGGCGTCGCGGCTGTGCACAGCGTGCTTCGACGGTCGCTACCCGATCCCGCTGCCGCCCAGCGAGTCCATCGGTAAGCACCTGCTCGAGGACGTCCGGCAGGAATCGCACCAGCCGGCGTTGCGGATCGGGTGAGCAGCGCCGGGACACCGTGCCCATGCCTGAGCGAGTAGCGTGGCGTACTGCTCGTAGGGCATCTTCGCGCTACCAGATCTGTGTCCTGGAGTCCGCATGCCATGACCGAGACCGACAGCCCGCACCCTACCTACGCCGCAGCCGGGGTGGACATCACCGCCGGCGAACGGGCCGTCGCCCAGCTGCGCCCACACGCCCAGCGGGCCAGCCGCCCCGAGGTACTGGGCGGGATCGGCGGCTTCGTCGGTCTGTTCAAACTCAAGCTCGACCGCTGGCGCGAGCCCGTCCTGGCGAGCTCCACCGACGGCGTAGGTACCAAGATCATGGTGGCCCAGGCGATGGACTGCCACCACACCATCGGGCTTGATCTGGTCGCAATGGTCGTCGACGACCTGGTGGTCTGCGGGGCCGAGCCGCTGTTCCTGCAGGACTACATCGCTGTCGGTAAGGTCGTGCCGGAGCGGATCTCTGACCTCGTCGCCGGCATCGCCGAAGGCTGTGTTCAGGCCGGCTGCGCGCTGCTGGGCGGGGAGACCGCCGAGCACCCCGGGATGATGACCGACGGCGACTACGACCTGTCCGCCACCGGAGTGGGTGTGGTAGAGGCGGACGCCATCCTGGGGCCGGATCGCGTCCGACCCGGTGACATCCTGGTGGCGATGGGCGCGTCGGGGCTGCACTCCAACGGCTACTCGCTGGCCCGGCATGTGCTCCTGAATATCGCCCGGATGCCGCTGGACGGGCATGTGGAGGAGTTCGGCCGCACCCTGGGCGAGCAACTGCTCGAACCCACCCGGATTTACGCCAAGGACTGCCTGGCGTTGGTCGCGGAGACCGAGGTGCGTACCTTCGCCCACGTCACGGGCGGTGGCCTGGCGGCAAACCTGACACGGGTGATGCCTCGCGGGTTGGTCGCCGTGCTGGACCGCGGTAGCTGGACGCCGGCCGCCGAGTTCGCGCTGATCGCCAGGCTGGGGCGGGTACAGCGCGCAGAGATGGAGCGCACCTTCAACATGGGCGTCGGGATGGTCGCTGTGGTCGACCCGGTGGAGGTCGACCGCGCGCTGGCCGTGCTGACCGCTCGGCACGTGCCGGCCTGGGTGCTCGGTGAGGTGCGCAGGTCCCGCGATGTCGGTGTCGATGCTGCCGCTAAAGACGCCGTCCGAGCCGTACTCCGGGGGGATCACCCCCGGTTTTGACGGTTTGACCTCAATCCGGCGTCTGCGCTGGGAGCGTCCCGGTCACCGGCCGTGCTGGTCGTACTCGTCGTCGTAGAGGTCCTCGGTACGGCCGTCGTCGCCGTGCCTGGCACCGTTGTCGCCCGACAGCTCTCGTTGCAGGGCCTCGAGATCGGTGGTGGGGGAGCTGTACTTGAGCTCCCGCGCTACCTTTGTCTGTTTGGCCTTGGCTCGGCCGCGCCCCATGGCTCGACCCCCTTGAACGCAGGGACGGGGCGGCCGGGGGAATCGGCGGCCTCGTTCATCTCGACAACATCCTCTGGGTCACACCGTACAGGGTTCCGCGGGCGGGATGCGACGCGGCCGCAGCGCCCCCACAGAGTGTCCCAAAAAATATGACCAGGGAGTGTCGCGGGCACCCCACCCGAGCGCTTGTAGCCACGTGTGCAAGACTTCCGCCGACCACGTCGGGGGCGGGTTGGTCTTTAAAAAAGGAGTCGGCATGACTGTTCTGGCGCTCGTGACCGCCAGCGGTGAGCCGCTGTCTTGGCTAGCTGTGGTTGTCGTGCTACTCGGAACGACCGGACTGATGATCGGTACTGCCCGACGAGTCCGGAACCGGGCTTGAGCTGTGCTGGCCGGTGGCCCGGCATTGGTCGGCGAGTAAGTCGTCCACTGAGGCAGCGCCGCTGGCGTACCGGGCGCCGATCTCAGCATTGAAGGTGTCCATCACGTGCTGCACCTCACGGCGGCGCTGGGATACCGACTTCTCCTGCCTGCTGTAGGCCTGCAAAGCGGTGTTGAGCTGCTCTCCGGAAAGCGATCCGACATCAGAGAGGTCGACATCGGAGACCAGTGCTTCGATGCTTCGGCGATGTGCCTGCGCACGTGAGGG
>JALZCO010000037.1 GCA_030863015.1 Actinomycetota bacterium | reverse complement strand
GCCTCGTCGTCGGCGGCCCGCAGAATGGTCTCGGCGACTGCGCGTACCGTCGCTCCGTCGGTCGTGGTGACGGTGGGGAGTTGGCGCCAGGTCAGCCAGTTCGCGCTGAGGTAGAGGTCGACCAGCGCGCGCAGCGGGACGTTGTGCTCGGCGGCGGTGGCTCCGAGCACGCGTCGGGTGTCGAGTTCGTCGCGGGCCAGTCGTCGCCCGGTTGCGCTGACCGTGGCGAGCGTTTCGATGTAGCCATCCAGGAAGGCCGGGGACGCGGTTCCGGCGTCTGTGGCGGCGCGGTCGGCGATCGCGGCGACGTCCAACTCCGGGCGTTGACCGTCGCTGGCCATGGGCCGTTCCTTGCTGTGACGTCTTTTATTGCCGGGATTCGGCAATCCGGTGCTGCCCAGGGTAGCCGGGTGGGCGCCTTGCGGTCGCCCTACCGCGTCGAGGATCGTCGAGAAGTCCTTCGCCGGTTCCGCTCGTGTTACCGATCGTCCCAGTAGCCCGTCCGCTGGAGGTGCGTCACGTGTCCCGACGGTGGACCCTGCGGCGGCGGGCCCGCAAGGTGATCGTCGAGCCGCTGCGGGAGTTCCTGCACGCAGAGTCCACCGGCGGCATCGTGTTGCTGATCGCCGCGGTGGTCGCGATGGTGTGGGCCAACAGCCCGGCATCCGGTACTTACCAGGCGCTGTGGAATACCGAGTTGACGCTGGGGACCGGCCCACTGGCGCCCAGTCACGATCTGCGTGGCTGGGTCAATGACGGGCTGATGGTGCTGTTTTTCTTCGTCATCGGTTTGGAGATCAAGCGTGAGCTGATCACCGGGGAACTGCGCGAGCCACGGGTGGCGGTCTTGCCGGCGCTGGCCGCCGTGTGTGGTGTGGTGTTCCCGGCGTTGATTTTCTTCGGGATCGTGGGCACCGGTGAGGGCGCCGCCGGTTGGGGTATTCCGGTGGCCACTGACATCGCGTTCGCGGTCGGTGTGCTCGCGGTGCTGGGTTCCCGGATCCCGGCTGGGTGGTCACGTTCTGGTAGGTCACCGAGGGCATGCCATTGGCGGCGGATGTCCCCGAGGGCCACGGACACCGCTACACCCGTGAGTCGGTCAATGCCTGGGCAACCCTGCTCCGACCGCCGGACTGGACACCCGACAAGGCCGACCGGCTGCGAACGCTGATCCGCGAGTGAGGCTGCATGGAGTCCCGTCGCGCGCGGATCAACTCAGAGGAAGGGGCGACCCGTGCCGTCACCTGAGATCAGCCATCAGATCGGGCAACGACTCAAAGAGCTCTACCGTCGCCACCTGTCGATTGCCGCTGACTCCGTCACGAGCTACTACGAGCCGGGAATGGGCTACTACCCGGTCGAGAGTCGCGGTTCACGGCGCGACGAGTTCGCCATCTGTCTGACCCTGCCCGATGGGCAGTCCTACCACGCCGGTGGTGTCGATGTGCCGTTCGCGCTGCAATCGATCTCCAAGGTGTTCGTCTACGGCCTTGCGCTCGCCGACCACAGCCGCGAAGAAGTGCTGCGGCGAGTGGGAGTAGAACCCAGCGGCGACGCATTCAACTCACTGGTGTTCGACGAACACAACAACCGCCCGTTCAACCCGATGGTCAATGCCGGAGCGTTGGCGACCACCGACCTGATCCGCGGTGGTAGTCCGCCCGAGAAGCTCAGACGAATCCTCGACGTGCTGCGTTGCTGCGCGGGCAATGACGATCTGAACGTTGACGCCGCCACCTTCGACGCCGAGCAGCGCGGCGCGGACCGCAACCGGGCCACCGCCTACCTTATGCGCTCCGACGGCATGCTCTCCGGCGACGTCGAAGCCACCCTCGCGCTCTACCTGCAGCAATGCTCGGTGTACGTCACGTGCCGCGACCTGGCGGTGATGGCGGCAACGCTGGCCAACGGGGCCATCAACCCGATCACCGATCGCCGAGCGCTACCCCGGGACCGGGTTCGCGACGTACTCAGCGTCATGTACACCTGCGGGATGTACGACTTCGCCGGGCAATGGGCCTACTCGGTCGGGTTCCCCGCCAAGAGCGGCGTCAGCGGCGGACTGCTGGCCGTGATCCCCGGCAAGATGGGTATCGGTGTCTTCTCGCCCGGGCTCGACCGCTTCGGCAACAGCGTCCGCGGCACCCGGGTGTGCCAGGAACTCTCCGAACGCCTCGGACTGCACCTCTTCGCCACCGAGGACGAAGACCGACTGCTCCACCTCAGCGACGCCGCACCGTCGTAACGCAGTCTCTGATCGGAGTTGCCTGACCGTGCCACGCCGCTGAGCTACTTCGCCTGGCGCGATCTTTCACGGGATCGTCTGGTGGAGCACGGATCTCGTATTGTCCAAACCGAACTGGCTGCGCGAGCCGCGCGGGCGGGACGTGCTCAAAGAGGTGCGGTGGATCCCGTTCGTGACGTTCTGACAGGTGGCGGCGTGCGGAATGCTCGTGCTGGCGAGGTGCTCTGCTACGACGCCACTGAGGACGACACGCATGCGGCACTCGATGACGCCGCGGAGCGGTTGGCCGCGGCGGCGGCCCGTGCCGGTGGTGGTGTTCCGGTGCGGTTGGAGGTGCTGGCCGGGCCTGCGGGCGAGACGTTGCGGCGGTCGCCAAGGAGTAGGAGATGGATCTGCTGGTCGTCGGGCGGCGCGGCCGGGAGTGTGTCAGCTCGGCTGTTGGGCAGCGTGTCGACGGATGTGGTTCAGCATTCGTCGGTGCCGGTGCTCGTCGTCGAACCCGCACCGGCCGAGCGTTCGTCCAGTGTGGACGAGGTGGTGTCCGTTTCAGCGTCCGGTGGGGTGATCCTGGTCGGATTCGGTCGGCTTGGGACGGTGTGCGCGCAGTGAGCCGGGGTGGGCTTTGGCGGTGGGGTCGTGGCGGGTTTTGATCAGGCTTGCCACGGTGACGACGGCGAGCACGACGATGATCACGGCGAGGCTGACCGGGGTGGGGATCTCGGGGACTCGTGGGTCGAGGTCCACGTGGGCCCAGTGCAGGATGAGCTTGACGCCGATGAACGCCAGGATCAGCGCGAGTCCGGTGGACAGGTACACCAGCCGGTCGAGCAGGCCCTTGACGAGGAAAAACAGGGCGCGTAAGCCGAGTAAGGCGAAGGCGTTGGCGGTGAAGACGATGTAGGGCTGTTCGGTGACGCCGAAGACCGCGGGGATGGAGTCTAGTGCGAAGAGCAGGTCGATGCTGCCGATGGCGAGCAGGACGACGAACAGCGGGGTGACCATCCAGCGGCCGTCGACGTGGGTGGTGAGCTTGCCGCCAACGTAGTCGCCGGTGATCGGCAGCAGTCGGCGGGCGGTTTTGACCATGACGTTGTCCTCGACGTCGGGGTCTTCGTCGCGGTGCCGGAACAGTTGCACGGCGGTGTAGATCAGCAGCAGCCCGAATAGCAGGAACATGAAGGAGAACAGCGCCAGGAGCGTGGCGCCGAGCGCGATGAAGATCGCGCGCATGGCGAGGGCGAGCACGATGCCGAAGGTGAGCACCTTGTGCTGGTGTGCCTCGGGCACGGCGAAGGTGGTCATGATGATGACGAAGACGAACAGGTTGTCGACCGACAGGCTTTTCTCGACGAGGTAGCCGGCGAAGTACTCGGTGCCGAACTCGCTGCCGTGCTGGATCGTGAACCACACGCCGAACGCGACCGCGACGAGGATGTAGAGCACCGACCAGGCGGTGGCTTCGCGGAATCCGACCCGGTGCGGGCGCGCGGCTGCCAGGATCAGGTCGACGGCGAGCAGCGTGAGGATCAGGCCGATGGTGGCGGCCCAGGTGAGTGCGCTGATGTCGAGCACTGGTCCTCCGTTCGATTCGTGCCTAGCCGCGCCGGTTCTCGCTCGTGGTGCCCGCGGGAGCAGTGAGCAGCAGCACTGCGCCGGTCAGGGCGGCCACGGCGGCGGCGGTGAGAATGCCGACCTTGGCCTGCCGATGAGGGCGGCGTCGGTGAAGGAGAGGTCGGTGATGAACAGGGAGACGGTGAACCTGATTCCTCCCAACGCCGCGACGCCGACAATTTCGCGGTGGTGCATGTCCGCGGGCAGAGTGCCCCAGCGCCGCCAGCGCCCCAGGTAGGTCACCCCGGCGATGCCGATGATATTCCCGGTCGCAGAGTTCACCGACGACCAGTTCGCGTTTGATCTCCAGGCCGATGACGAAGAAGAACAGGGCCATCAGGCCGTCGTTGATCCAGTGCCGCAGGTCGTGGGTGACGCTCGCCTGCCCACCGCCGAGGGTGATCTTCTGTTGCCAGAATTGGGC
>JALZCO010000034.1 GCA_030863015.1 Actinomycetota bacterium | reverse complement strand
ATACTGAGTAGCGCATCGCTCTGGAGTGGGACGCGGTGACTGCTGAAGCGAAAACGCGCTTGATTGGAACTGCCCAGTCGCAGACAACCTCACCAGTTGACAATGCCTCGTGGCGGTTTCCGTTACGACTCACCGCCTATCCCCGCCGGGAGGGTTCGGGGCCGTTCCCAGCAGGGCGTCGCGCGATGCGTATAGGTCGTGGCGATGGCGACGTCTTTCCGCCGCCGAGGACGATGGCTGGGTACTCAGCTACGTCTACGACGGCACACGCCACACCAGCGGGCCGGTTATCCTCGAGGCCAGCGACGTCACCGCCACCCCGGTAGCCACCATCACCCTTGCACCGCATCCCGTTCGGCTTCCACGGCAGCTGGATCTCCGACGCATACCTCGGACATCGGTGATGAGGCCCTCCCGCAGTGCCACCGGCCAAAAGTAACCACAGTGCACACAAGTGGGTAGCGTCGCGAACCGGAAGTTCGTGTAGTGAGTCCGGCCGGTGTTGACGTTGACCGACACAGGCGTCGAACCGGGCCGTAGCTGCCATGAACCGGTCACGGTGTGGTTCGTCTTAAGGGGGGATACGTAATGTCTCAACGCCTCTTTCGCCGGCGCGGGTTAGGACGTGCCGGGGCGTTGATGAGCGTCACGCTGGTGATCGTGCTGGGGTTGACCGCATCGGTTCCCGTAGCTGGTGGCGAGTCTTCGGTGTATTTCGTCCCCGGTCTGGACCGGCCGGCGCAGCTGATCCAGGACAGGTGGGGGGTGCCGCACGTCTATGCGCAGAGCACGGAGGACGTCTTCCTCGCCCAGGGTTTCAACGCCGCACGGGAACGGCTGTTCCAGATCGATTTGTGGCGCCGCCGGGGTCTCGGCCTGCTGTCTGAGGTCTTCGGGCCGTCTTATGTGGATCAGGACGCGGCCACCAGGCTGTTCCTCTACCGCGGCGATATGACGGCAGAATGGGACAGCTACGGGCCTGAGGCTGCAATGGCGGCCACTCGGTTCACGGCGGGCGTCAACGCCTATGTGGACTGGCTCGCACGGAATCCTGGGTTGTTGCCGGAGGAGTTCCGGCGGCTCGGGTATACCCCCGCTCGCTGGCGGCCGGAGGATGTCGTGCGGATCCGGAGCCATGGCCTGACCAGGAACCTCGCCAGCGAGGTGGCGCGGTCTCGGGTCGCGTGCGTGGCTGGCACGGAAGCCGACCAGGTGCGGGTCAGGATCGAGCCGGACTGGCACAAGTCCGTGCCCGCCGGGTTCGACCCCTGTGTGGTTCCGGACGATGTTCTGCACACTTACGAATTGGCCACGCAGAATGTTGAGTTCACCGGCACGGACCTGTATGCGGTGCCGATCACATCCGAGGAGCTGGTAGAGGGCAGCAATAACTGGACCATCGCGCCGAGCAGGACGGTAACCGGTCGGCCCATCCTGGCCAACGATCCACACCGTGCCTATTCGCTGCCGTCACTGCGGTACATCGCGCATCTTTCCGCCCCCGGCCTCGACGTGATCGGCGCAGGAGAGCCCGCTCAGCCGGGTATTTCGCTCGGCCACAATGGCACCGTCGCCTTCGGGCTCACGACCTTCCCGATAGATCAAGAAGACCTCTACGTGTACCAGCTCGATCCGAACGACCATGGCAGGTACCGCTTCGGCGACGGCTGGGAGCGGATGACCGTGCGCCACGAGCAGGTACCCGTGGCCCGTGAGAAGCCAAGAAAGGTCGAACTGCCCTTCACCCGTCACGGACCGGTGATCAAAGTGGACGGGCAGCGCAACCTGGCCTACGCGGTGCGCTCCGCGTGGCTCCAGCCCGGAATGTCGCCGTATTACGGCAGCCTGCGGTTGCTTCGTGCGCGAAACTTCGCCGAGTTTCAGAGTGCGCTGCGAAACTGGGGGGCACCGACCTTGAACCAGGTGTACGCCGATACGCGAGGCAATATCGGCTGGGTGTCCGGTGGTCTCGCGCCTAGGAGGCAGGGTTACGATGGCCTGCTCCCGGTACCGGGTGACGGGCGCTATGACTGGACCGGTTTCTACGACGGTGACGACCTGCCGCGTGCTTACAACCCGCCCCAGGGATTCATCGCCACAGCCAACCAGATGAACCTGCCGCCGAATTTCCCGTACCGGGAGAGAAGATCGGCTTCGAGTGGGCGAACCCGGCTAGGTTCACCAGGATCACCAACGTGCTGTCGGCCAATCCCGGGTCGTCGGTCGCAGACTCCGCCCAGCTGCAGAACGACCAGCTTTCACTCCCAGCCCAGCGGATCGTCGCGCTGCTGAAGAACCTGCCCGCGCCGGAGATGCTACGGAACTGGGACGGCGTCGAAAGCGTCGACTCCGGCTCGGCAGCGCTGTTCGAGGTCTGGCGTAAGCGGCACCTGGGACCTGCGCTCGTCAAGGCGGTGTTGCCGGCCGCCGCGGCGTGCCTTGTCGACCAGCCCGACGCCGCGGTACTCATCGACGCACTGGAACACCCTGAGGCATGGTTTGGCACCGATGCGGTGGCCAAGCGTGATCGGCTGCTGACCACAACACTGAATGCGGCCTACTCGGACGTGGCCACCCGACTGGGACCGGATCCGGCCACCTGGAAATGGGGCGACCTGCAGTATTCGCTGTTCGAGCATGCGCTCTCACCCGTAGTCGACGAGGCCACCCGAGCGCGACTGAACGTCGGACCGTTTCCGCGCGGCGGTTCCGAGCTCACAGTCAACGCATCTTCGTTCCAGAACAACGACTTCCGTCATATCAGCGGGCCGTCCTTTCGGATGGTGCTGGACGTGGGCAACTGGGACGCCTCACTCGCGGTCAACACACCCGGCCAGTCCGGTGTCCCGGACAGCCCGCACTACCGCGACCTCACCGACCAGTGGCGCTCCGGGACCTACTTTCCCCTCCTATATAGCCGATCGGAGGTCGAGCGCAACGCCGAGAGATGGATCATCCTGTTACCGGCCGCCCATTCATGATCTTGATGAGCGACGAGATGCCAGAGTGGTCGCTGCGGTCGGCCTTTGTCTCGCACCAGAGAGGCTAAGCAGTCGCCGGCTTCACCCGAGGACGGCGTGTAGGGACGCCATGACAGTGTGAAGCATGCCGCACCGAAGATCATGATTGATCGAATACACAGCGTCTAATTCTTGTAGGTATGCTCGCTCTCGACCCGCAAAACCCAGGTCAGCACAGCGATCAAGCCGTTCCATCTCTTAATCAGCGGGTTCGGGGTTCGAGTCCCTGGCGGCGAACACAGCACCAGGGACACGGGTGTAGATCACGAGGCGCTGGTCGCCGAACCGTGTCCGCAGAGTGGCTGGCCAGGGATGCTTGGCAGCTCGGCGCAGGTGACGCCCGATCTCCAGCCGAGCCCGCGGGGGCAGTGGCGCGGTGTGACCGCGCAATACATGCCGGTACGTCGGTAACGGGCGGGTACGCATGATCCGAAGCCTGCCACCAACATCCAGAAGCGCCTGGTCGCGGTACACATCACCCGACACCGTGACGGACCCGGGAGGGCACTCGGGAGCACCTACAAACCCATCAGCAACCCGGCCACTACCGACCGGGTCGGCCTCGGTCGTGGTTTCGAAACCGGGATCGGCGGGTAACAACGGTCCGCGCAGCGACCACAGGCTGCGGACCGACGAGCTGGTGGAGACATCCCTGATGATCCTTGAGCTACTCCTCCTTGTGACGGTATGGGTTCTGGGTCTGACTGCAGTACACCAGGTGAAGCCGCCACAGACTACGCGGCTTGAGCGCGCGGAATCGGCAGACGGGCGGGGTCGTCCAGCATGCTGATGCTCCCTCCTGGGGACTATCTGAATAACGTTGTAACTAGCCCGGCACGAGGAGCTGCGTTGGCGGAAGGGCCAGCAGTGACCGAGACGATGGAGCCCATAACGGCGCAGATTGATCAACAGCGACTCGCTCAGTAACTCGTGGAGCAGGTCCGTGCGCAGGGTGTGGAGCAGGTCGGCCAGGATCTGGCCTGTTGACTCGGCTGACCACGTCGGTGCTCGGCCCTCGTTGACTTTCGCACGGCGCTGCATCGGTGGACGCCGCCATGGACAGGCATGAGCAACTTCCAGGTGCTACATCTGAGTGTTGATGAGTGATCTGAGTGTTGATGAGTGACAGATCGGCCTCAGTGACCGGTGACACTGCCTAGCCAATTTTGCGGTTAGTGGTATGACCGTATGGCTTTGTCGACGGACCTTTTTTATGGCTGGTGCGGGGAACAGTGAACTACCCCTACGCTGCGGCCAGCTGCAACTGGAGACGTGCGGCGGTTGTTGGTCCTATGGGCTGGTGAGGAACTTGGTCACGGCTGCGCGGCCTGCCGGGCCGTTACCGGTGTTTTGGGTGATGTGCCCCGCGCCGGGGATGACAACAAGGTGAGCGTGGGGCGCATAGCTGGCCTCGTGTTGTGTCCACGCCAGGGGGGTAATCAAGTCATGATCGCCGGCTAGCAGCAGCGTCGGCACCGGTGGCAAGTTGGCTTTGGACGGAAACGGGACCACGGGAGTGGGTGGCCACGGTTGACACATCGATACAGTCTTGCTGCCGGCCGCGGTAGCCCGGTCGTAGGGGAACAGCGCCGCGTCCGACAGTGCGGCCACCGCTTTTGCGGTCGCCTCGACCCGACCGAGCAGCGGGGTTTCGGCGTTGCCCCACGGCCAAATCCAGTCCGCACACACGGTGGCGGCGTGCAGGCCCTGGCTAAACACTTCGGGCGACTTGGCGGGGCGATTCTTTTCGGTGGTGATGATGGCGTCCAGCGCGGTGTTCTCACCCCGTGCTGCCTGGTGCAGGGCGATCGGTATGCCGGTCAGCTTCGGCGCACCGTGGGTCAGCCCGCTGAGGATGTCCAGCAGTTGGGGGCCGTCGCGGCGCAGCCGAATCACCTCAGAGAGATCCTGCGCGGGGTCGGTGGTACACCCGGTTTCCGCGCACGCCATCCGCAGCACTTCCGCGGTGCGGTTAAACACGGCGATCCCCAGCGGATCGAAGGCGTCGTGCGGTACCACCGAGTCCAGCACCAGCCGCGATACCCGGTCGGGATGGGTGATCGCGTAGCGTTCAGCGACGAATGCGCCGTAGGAGACGCCGTCGAGGGTCAGGGTGTTCACCCCTAACGCTTGGCGCAGCGCATCCAGGTCAGCCACGGTGTCAGTGGTGGTGTAGAACTGCCGTTCGTCCCCGATGGATTGTGCGCACGCGTGCACGGCACTGGGCGGGGGCACGGCCAGATCCGAGTCGCCCATCGCCTGCTGTAGCTCTGGGCATTGCAACGCGCCAGCGCCGGTACCGCGCGAAGAGAACAGCACCAGCCGGTAGTCGCGTAGCACCGCCGGATCGAACTGGTGGGCGATCACGGCGGTCAACCCCACCCCCGGTACACCCGGACCGCCGACCAGCCACACCAGGACACCGCGCGGTGCTGTGGTGTTGTCGGCCATCGCAACCTGCAGCGAGAGCTGCCCGGGCTGGCGAGGAGCCGCCCGCAGCCCAGGATGATCCAACGGCACGGTCAGCGTCCCGCAGCTAAATGTGACACCGCCAGGACCCCGGAAGGGACCACCCGCACGATCACGGGGTGTGGTAGCACCAAGCGCAGCCGGATCGCAGGGGTGGACGCCAGCCAACGCCGGAGCCGATTCAGACATCGTTTCCCGAGGCTGAGCGCCGCAACCGCCCACAGCGACACCAATCAGCGCCGCTATCACCAGCACAACGCACCTGCCGGGGATGCTTCTGATCTCCCGGCGCAATCCGCCGTCCACCGACATCCCACGACCCCCTCGCCCACTTCACGGGACTAAGTCAGCTAATTTGGGCCACGAAGATGTCATCAAGGTACGCCGAAATCGACATACAACCATGTTGATCGACTGTCCTAGCTGGTTTTGACAGGCCCCTGGCCTTCAGCCGCAACGCCAGCCGCCGCTGCTCCACCATCAGATGCGCACGCATTCACCAAGCTCCTCAGCTCATCGAGAATCTTCTTGACTCACCGAGGCAGTGCACTGATCGGTTGAACCCGTCGTTCCAATAACACCAACAACAGTCCAGTCCAGTCTCTATAATCAGCGCGTTCGGGGTTCGAGTCCCTGACGGCGGACCATCTCTCCCCAGCGCCAATCGATCGAAGAAGATCGAGTACGTGGATCTTTGTCCATTGGACTACGTCGCTGGGTAGCTCCTTGACTGGCTCAACCAGTCGAGCGTCTGTGGTGGACCCCCGTGCCTAGCTGCGGAACGATTCTCAGCCATGGGAGAGGGTGGCAGCGTGCGCGACAAGGCCGCGCCCGAGGTAGCGGCGTCGATGCGACGGCTACTAGCTGCGATCGACGCAGGGCAGATGTCGTGCTCGAAGGGCTACCGCACGCAGCTGCACGGCGCGATCGTAGCGCTGGAGGCCATGACCCAGTATCGGAATCCAGCACACGGTAGATCGTCGGTGGGTCACGCCGAAGGCCTGGGCGATAGGGGTGGAAGGATCTAGCGATGACTGGGCCAGAAGACACCCCCCAAGACACCGAGCTCGATCCTGAGTCTTCAACCGACGAGCCAACAGCCGAGGCCAAGGAGGAGGCAGGGGAAGACGACGTGGCCAGCGATTACCAGGGGTCAGGTGATACGTACTGAGCACGAGGTGCAAGCGCAACCTACGAAGATCTATGTCCGCGGTAGGTTAGCTGTCCGGTATCCAAGGGTTATCGATACCGGTAGGAGGGTGGCGATGGAACGGCCGGGCCGGGCGTCCGACGACGTGGACTGGGAGCGCCCGAGCATTGCCCGAGTGTATGACTATTACCTTGGTGGCTCGCACAACTTCGTCGTCGACCGCCGGATGGCCCGTCGGGCGATCGAGGTCTGGCCAGAACTACCGGTGATCATGCAGGCTAACCGGGCGTTTCTGCGCCGCGCGGTGCGTTACCTGATTAGGGCCGGTATCACTCAATTTTTGGACCTTGGCTCCGGCATCCCCACCGAGGGTAACGTGCACGAGGTCGCTCAGATGGCCTTGCCCGAAGCCCGAGTGGTCTATGTGGACATCGACCCGATAGCCGTCGCGTACAGCCGGGACATCCTGAGCGGAAATCAGCGCGTAGAGGTAATCCAGGCCGATCTGCGGGACGTGGCGGCGATCTTCGATGACTCGCGGACGAGGCGGCTGATCAATCCCACCCAGC
>JALZCO010000014.1 GCA_030863015.1 Actinomycetota bacterium | reverse complement strand
CCCTTGAACGGTGCAATCCCCCGAGCCTCAAAGAGGTCCATCAGCGACTGCTTGAGTTCACGTTGGTTTCGTCCATGCTGACTGCGCAGTTCATCGATATCAGGCTGGAGTTCTCGCAGCTGCTCCAAAGCCCGGCGCACGGAAGACGACCCGGACACGGCGATCAAGAGGACCTGAGGCGGCCGGCGAACCGCCCAGCGGATCATCGCGGCGCGCCAGCCGGGTCGCCCGTGGGTGACCTCATTAACCATCCGCAGGCCCAGGACCGCCTGACCGGCCGTCCGGCCAGTCACAGCCATTCCCTCCCGCAACGAAATAGCAGCCGGCTACGGCCAGGTTGTCCCACTGCGCGCCGGGAGAGGCGTCGTGCCATGGTCGGCCCCGAAGGCGACGTAACCCCATGCGGCGGGACGGCACTGCGACTGAGCCCACGGCGGTTGAGCGTACCGGTCTGGTCATTGTCTCCCCGATATCTCCGCTCGGCATTGAGGTACATCGCAGAATGTGAAGGAATTGTTACCGGGGGGACAACCTTGCTGCTCCAGAAACGCAACAAGATCTCCGATGACGATGCCTACCACGCGGGCAACGTCCTCTGTTACGGCCGGAGCAGGTCTGCCGCACCGAATCACCGCCAGGCCTTCCACCAAGGCGGCCGGGTCATTCACCGAGGTCTCAAGCGAGGGCTGCGGCACCGATTGATCCGCGGATGGCGCACTACCGCATCCGGCTACGGCGAGTGACGCGGTGATAACAGCGGCCAGGATGGGTCTCATGGATTGTCATCGTTGCGTTTGGTCAGGAAGTTACCGGCGCAGCTTCATAAGGTCGTGAGAACTGTAAGAAGGCAATTTTGGCTCACGCGTCCGCAATAAACGCAGACCTGTTCCGCTTTTCACGCGGGCGTATCGAAAAACGGTGGCTGGCGTCCCGGCCAGTGGTGGCCTGTTGACGCGAGATCATCACCCCTACGGGCCACGCGATCCTGGAGGTCCCCGAACTCCGCGCCGTGGGTCAGGCCCGAACGCTAAGACGAGCACATGACACTGCCCAGGAACTGGTGGCGCTGTGGCTGGACGTCCCTGTTGATCAGGTCCGAGTGGAACTCGACTACGGCCGAATTGACCCGGAAGCCGTCGATTTGGCGGCAGGGGCACGTAGCGAACAAGCCAAGGCCGAAGAGATAAGCCGCGGTGCAGCGGCGCGTCTCCGACAGGCTGCTCGGCGCTTGGTGCACACCGATGGGCTCAGCCTACGAGACGCGGCGATGGTACTGGGTGTGACATTCGGTCGGGTACAGCAACTACTGAAGGACTGACGGGCCAGACTGGGCTTTTAGCTCCGTGACACTCGATCCAAAAGAGATTAAGGCGATCCTGCTGGGGACACCGGGCGACCGACCCCGACGTCGGGGAGAGAAATCCGCGGCCGAGTAACTAGGAATCCGACGGGTGTTGATACATCGACACGACATCACCGCGGCGTGCTCGTCAGGATCCACGACTGGTCCGCGCTCCAGCTCCAATCGCACCCGGCGCCGCTCTGACTCGGTAACCAGCAAATTGGCCAGCATCTTGTCTACGGCCATCAGCATCCTCGCGCTGGGCCGTTCCGCGGCCTGCGACTGGACAAGCGCAGCCCAGCGGGCGTATTCCCAGTCGGAGGGTTCCATCAGAGCTGCCTGACCGGATTTGGCGAGAGACTCGTACATCGCCACCGCGAGCGCGTGCGGGTCATCCAAGTCCAGCGGGGGCTGCTCTACGAGACCATGCACCGTCACGGCGGTAGTCGACGCGGTCTTATTCCGACGGCGCCGCTGCGACGATCTCTTCGGCGCAGGACCGCCCATCGTCAGCACCCCCCTGATACGCCTCGACGAACGCTTCCGCCTCGACGAGCGTGACTCCATCGCAGGCCGTTAAATCGGTACCCCACCACTGCCACAACTCCGGCTTCCCCGCGGGCACGCGGATTACCCACCACTTTTGGTGCTCATAGTCGTCAGGATGCAGCCGGCGGGATTTCCGCAAGCGGAGACCCTTGCGAGCCGCAGCACGACGTAGCCGGCGCTCTCTGACCTTCTCGTCCGCACTGGGTTGCACGGACGAGACGATACTTACGGCTCGTCGAGCGCAGCGGCCACCGCGGCAGACACGTCGCCCAGAACCGACAACGAGCCCAGGTACTGCTTACCTGTGACGGTCATGTACCGGCCCGAGGGGTAGAGCTCCACCGACTGGCCTCGAAACGACACCCGGCGGCCCTGCGTTAGTTCGGCACGACCCCAGACGTGCAATCCCTTGCCAGATGGACTCACCTCTACGTAGGTTGTGCCCGCTAGGTCGAGTAAAGCCGCAGCGCCCTCCGTGAGGCGGCCGCGCTCGTCGAGGCAATGGTCCACGTCGAGGCACACGATGCCGTCACCGTTGAGCACGAACCCGAGTCCAATGCCCACGAGAGAGCGGCGTGCCTCAGCGAATGTGGCCCATGTGCTCGGGTCGGTCGACGAGGCCATCCGGCCATCCGCCGTCCGAGGCAGCTTCTGACCCGTCCAGCGCACCCATCGCGGCAACCGTCGTAATTCAACCGGAATACCCACTGGGGACCTCGCACGGTGCGCGGCGACTCGGCACGCTGTCGAGCAGTATCGGGCATGGCGCCGAGCCATCGACGACAGCTCGCGATAGCACCCACGCCGCTGACAGAGGGGGCGCGCCATCATAGCCACTAGCATATCCCCGAGTGTAACGGTTTCGCGTAGGCTAGCAGCAGAAATAGCAAGATCCCGCGATCACGCTTGATAAGCGAATCTCAAGGTCCTTCTTATCTGTGCTGGTCAGGGGCAGTGACCCGCAGACTCAAGACCCGTACACACCGCGAGCGGCAGCACTTCCCGACAGGGGGCTGACCCCGGGGAGGGGGAGTCCCCGCTACCCCATGATCTCAATTCTGCTGCGCAAACCGAGAACGTGAAATCGGTCGAGGTTAAGCCGCAACCAGCAACGCCACCAGCAACACCAGAACCACCACCGCTAAAAGAATCAGCGCTGTCGATCCCTCCCATGGCAACCTCACAACCCCGAAGGGTAGGTACCCCACCACTGATCCACGTCTATGGCCCCTGGATGGTGGTGGTGCGGGGCACCGGATGGCACCGATACACCGATGCCCCGCGTCCCGGCCGCACCCGAAGGGGGAAGGTCGCCGGGTCTCGCCGAGTGTCCCGTTGCACATGGCGAGCAGTTCATCCGTTTCATCATCAGTTAGTCACTTAGTAGCCGCCGATCTCGGGCAGATGCGCTCGCTGGCCGGGCCGGATGCTGACACCAGCGGCGCGCCGGATGCGGTCGGTCATCGAGGACGATGGCGATGGACGGATGTGACCGTTGCGTTGGCCCTGGTCGTGGTCAGGCGTGACGTCTGTGCCGAGGTCGTCATCGGCAAGGCGGGCGGTCCATCTGCTGCTGGGTGTGGTACGTCCGGCAGCTCGGCGGATCAGATCGTTCATTTGGTTGGTCATTCGCTTGGTCCATCAGCTGCGGCAGCTAAGCCGTCAATGTTTCTACCGGTGATCTCCATTGGTGTAGGCACGTGGTAGCCCATGCCCATGGCGAAGCGGGCCTTGACGTCGGTGCTGTCGCGCTTGATGTCGACCAGTTCCTGGACGTCCTTCCTTATCCCGGGAGGTTGCGCCTCGACCCAGCGATCCGCGACCTGCGCCCATGCGTCACCCATTCCCTTGAGGGCGATATGACCCATTGCTCTCATGGCGATAGCGCGTCCGAGGAGATCGTCGCTGCTCATAATAGCGCGCTCAAGTAACGTGGCGGCTTCTTGTGGGCCTTTTAGTTTGTCGGCTCGATCGGCTGCGTCTCTGAAAGAGATGACGGTAGTCGAGTCCCAGCTTTTGGGTTGCCGAATAGGCGCTGTTGCAGTTCGGTGCGGCACCGGTCTGTTCGCTCGGTGTCTTTCTGCCGTAGCTTGGTCATCTCTGTGCGGGCTGCGACGTAGGCCTTGGCAAGCTGGCGGGCG
>JALZCO010000537.1 GCA_030863015.1 Actinomycetota bacterium | reverse complement strand
GCATTGCGCTGGCGGCAGCAGACCCTCCCACTGGCGGTGGAACGCGCCAAGCAGCTGGGTCTGTCCGGCGCGGCTTTTCCGTGGCGCACCATCCGTGGCCAGGAGTGCTCGGGGTACTGGCCGGCGGGTACTGCGGCCTTCCATGTCAACGCCGATATCGCCTATGCAGCGATTCGCCATGTGAATGCCACCGGTGACGCTGATTTCGAACGCGACGTTGCGCTGGAACTGCTGGTTGAGACAGCGCGGCTGTGGCGCTCCCTTGGACATCACGACGTGGCAGGTCGCTTCCGCATCGACGGCGTGACCGGACCGGACGAGTACAGCGCAGTGGCGGACAACAACGTCTTCACCAATCTGATGGCGCAGGGGAATCTGCGTGCCGCAGCTGCGGCCGCTGGTCGGCACCTGGACATGGCAGCTGCGCTCGGTG
This sequence comes from Actinomycetota bacterium, assembly GCA_030863015.1. Taxonomy (GTDB): domain Bacteria; phylum Actinomycetota; class Actinomycetes; order Mycobacteriales; family Pseudonocardiaceae. The sequence continues at coordinate 1,945 of JALZCO010000537.1, read as the reverse complement.
TCGATTCGGAGGAGACCGCGTCTTGGCGGGACGCGGCGGCCGCGATGGTCGTGCCCTACGACGACAAGCTCGACGTGCATCCGCAAGCCGAGAACTTCACCGAGCATGCGGTGTGGGACTTCGCCGGTACCAGGCCCGATCAGTACCCGCTGCTCCTGCACTTCCCTTATTTCGACCTGTACCGCAAGCAGGTGGTGAAACAAGCCGACCTGGTGCTGGCCATGCATCTGTGCCCGGAAGCGTTCACTGATGAGCAGAAGGCCCGTAACTTCGCTTACTACGAGCGGATCACGGTGCGGGACTCGTCGCTGTCGGCGGCCACCCAAGCGGTGCTGGCGGCCGAGACCGGGCACCTGGAGCTAGCTTATGATTACCTCTGCGAGACCGCGTTGCTGGATCTGGCTGATCTGGCGAACAACACCGGTCACGGCCTGCACATCGCAGCGCTGGCCGGTGCCTGGTCGGCGGTGGTGGCCGGGTTCGGTGGGCTGCGTCATCGTGATGACGGTGGCCTGACTTTCGCTCCCCGGTTGCCCGAGGCGCTGAACGGGATCACATTCCGGCTGCGCTGGCGCGGGCGGCGGCTACAGGTGCAGATCACCCCTGGGCAAGTGGAGTACCGGCTGATAGAGGGTGTCGAGCTGGAGCTGCGGCACCACGGGCAGCCCATCACGCTCACGGCGGGCTCGCCAGACATCCAACCGATCCCCCCTGCGTCGCCGACCGATCAGCTGGTGCAGCCGGTGGGACGGGAGCCGCTCGGTCGCCGGCTGCACCAGCGTCTCTGAGCCGTCAGATCCGCGCCCTCCCTGCCGGTCCTCAGCAGGTCGGTCTGCGCGACGATTTAAGCGGTACTCGTGGCGATCATACGGTCGTCTGAAACCAGTTGGTTGAATACAGCCAGCAAGGAGGCGCGGTGACCGACGATCGGCTCTCTCGGGTGTTCGCAGCCCTGGCGGATCCGATCCGGCGCGACATCGTGGCGAGGGCTCGCGGTCGGTGACGCGACGGTCGGGCAGCTGGCCGAACCCTACGACGTCTCGGTCCAGGCCGTTTCCAAGCACCTCGGCTGGGTCCCCGGAGCATCACCACCCAGATCGACACCTGGGATGCCCGCACCGGAGGCAGCTACCGCTACTCCGCATGGCGTGACGGCCAGAAGATCGCGTCCTTCTACGGCTCCTTCCACGAGCTGTGGCCCGACCAGCGGCTGGTGCAGACCTTCACCTACGAGGGCGTGCCCGACGGCGTCTGCCTCGAGACCGTGACCTTCCAGAATCTTGGCGACGGCCGCACCCGGGTCACCGTCCTCTCGGTCGTCGACACCATGGAGGCCCGCGACGCGATGATCGCCAGCGGGATGGAGCACGGCGTGGTCGAGGGTTACGACAAGCTCGACGCCCTCCTCTCCCGGGGATGACCCGTCCGACTCGCACGGTGAATTCCGGGGCCCGGGAACGGGCATCTGTGCGCCCGTCGAGCTGCACGCGATCGCAGACGTTAGCCGGTCCGTTGACTTTGTGATTTATCCGAGTTGTGCGACCAAGGCACCCAGTCGTTGATCATCCATCCAGGTCCGTGGACCGACGTGTTGCACGCGCAGCGAGGCAACCGCGACGCCAAAGCTCAGACTGCGCTGGGGATCGGCCACCCCGCGGGCTCGGGCGAAGGCCACCGCCCCGTGCAACACGTCCCCGGCACCCAGAGTGTCGTGGACAGCGACCGGCGGCACCTCAACAGTGCCAGCAGCTTCCCGGGTTCGCCAGCGCATCGGTGCGGCGCCGGCGGTCATCGCTACCAGGTCGGCACCGTCGGCCAGCAGCGCCGCGGATACCGCGTCGAAGCCCGCGCGGCCGTGTGCCGTAAAGCCCGCGGAGCACACCGCGGCGTCGGCGAGCGGCACGAGCCCGGCGTACACCGGCTTGGCGCTGCCGCAGTCCAGCAC
>JALZCO010000528.1 GCA_030863015.1 Actinomycetota bacterium | reverse complement strand
ATAGTAGCGAGGTCTCAAGTTGATAAGCTCGCTCGATCCCGGTGCCGATCGCGTAGTTTCCGACTGCCCAGAACAATCCGACGCTCACCAGTATGAACACAGCGCTCCACTCGGCTACGATCGCCGTTGTTGGCACACGCCTTGATACCTGCTTTGGTCTTCGCTGCGCGTTGAGCAGCCGCAACAGTCGGGCGGCGTAGAATAGCAGCAGGACGCCAATCGACAGGCTGAGGCCACGGGCTTCCGGGACACTTGGGAACGTGGGTATAGTCAGAATCAGCAGGACCAGCCCGGCAATGGCCGCGACTGGCATCAGCACGCGCAGCACTATCCGCCTGGTTCCAACGGATAGTGCACCGAGCACCAGCTGGTGGACCCACAGCGCTAACAAAGCAGTCCCCGCGGCGGCGATCAGCGGCGGAATCAAGCCGTCAACACTATTGTTCAGATAGTCCTGGACCGTCAGATCCAGGACGCTGATCGGCGCGCCCAGGTACCAATAAAAGCCGGCAAACTGGAGCCGCCCAAAATAGTACATCAGTGCTGTCAGCAGTGTTGTGGGGGCCACAATGGACCCGACGATCTTCAAGACCTGGGACAGGGCACCCGATTCGAGCACATCTGACTCGGCGGAGCCGGCACCCGGCCGCTCAGGAACCTGAGTCGTGGGCCCGTCGCCAACTCCAGACACTTCGGTCTGTGCTATTGATTCGGGTGGACTTACCACGAGTGGTTCTGCATCAGAGGACGGTTCTGTGGAACCGTCCTCCCGTGCCCCGGTGACAGTGGTCATTCGTCGGACTGGCCAGTCGTAGCAGACTCACTGGTCTGATCAGTGCCACTCCCATTCGTCGATTCGTTTGATTCGCCCTCGTCCTCATCGGTCGACTCGTCTGGGGGACACCAAATTACCAATTTGACACGACTGCCAACTGGCACTTTGATGTTATCGTCATCCAAGGGTGGGTCCTGGTCCTCGACTATACCCTCCTGGTCCGTGCATTCATTATTATCAATGTAATCTCTTTGGACTTTCAAGCAGCTCGGCCCATGGTCTCCGCATTTGTCGGCCATAACCCCCAGCCAGTCGGCTACCGACATATTGTCTCCGCCAGGCAGATCGACCAACGCGGCTCCGGACGGTGCACCACCCGGCCGCCTCGGTGGGACCGCCGGCGCGGGCACAGCCCTGGGTGCGACTTCGGGAGCCGGTGCGGCCGGGGGTACCGGCGCAGGTTCTGCCGCCGGAGCGGACTCAGCCGGTGCTAGTTCCGGCGCCACCGCCGGTGCCGGTGCGGCCGCCGGTGCAGGGGCGACGACCGGTGCTACCGGACCTCCGCAGGAAATCACGAGTGCGCCCAATAGCGCCGAGCAGATCAGAGATGGGCGCCAGCTCCGTTCAGGCATCTCGACCCCCGTGTTGACATGGGTGGTCCCCTCATAGAGTAGATGCCGTTGACGCTGTTCTGATACGTTCCGATACCGGAATTCTGGTAGTTGGGCCGCCGTGGCAGCTCGCCCTGGCGGGCCGGATGGACGTAAGTCTGCCAATCTGATGTGGGCCGCTACTGACGGTAGGACCGACCATCGCTGTGGGATACAGTCGTCTGCAGCCTGCGATCAGGTCCATCAACCGGCTCTGATCGATCCGGCCCCCCACTCGGACTTGGCAGGCGGGCGGGGTCACCCCGGCGTCAGTAGTGGTAGCCTCCCCCGGAGAAGCCGAAACCTTGAAGGAGCCTCTGGAAGCCATCCCAGGTTGCGTTGAGAATCCGGCTGGTTGACTCAGCGAATTCCGGCAACTGGTTTGTGACGAACGGCCCGACCAGGGGTATGAGGACGAGGATTAAAAGTACAACCACAACGACAGTAAGCACCCTCATAACCGCGTCTACCATCGAATTTCCTCCCTGTGCAGGCGGTGCGATGAGAAAATGTGTCGTCCTTGAGCCAGGGCGGCGAGCGCACTGCGGCCGAGCTGTAGATCAGGCAACTCGACTCTCGTATCAGGCCGATAGCACCAGCACACATAGTCGTGATTCCGGCATCTCCAGCCGAAATGACAGTATGGAATGGCACTCGCGAGCTGTGCTGGCTTTTGTCGTGAGCTGGTCGACGCTGGTCACTCCGATCCGGTGCGCCCCGCTCGGGGGTGAGGTCACGTATCAGAGCCAGCTCAGCGCCGGCTGCCGCGCGCCCCTGCCCGTAGGCCCGGCGCGCATCGCGGAGCGCCGCTGGGGGATCGCGGTAGGTAATCACACGCCTAGGGTACGGCGTTCGTCTAGGTCTCTTGACATGGCGGCCGCGTCAATCCCCCGGACGGGGCCCGAGCGGGCTGGGACGACCTGGTTGTTCACCTTGTCGTCGATCCCGTCGGGCGGTACGGCCGATGCTGGAGCACAGAGCCTCACCCGGCGAAGGGATGCCTCCGAGGGTTTACAAGACAAGATCGAGAACACTGCTGAGGTCTGAAAGGCAACCGCCAAGGAGGCCGCTGGGAAGGCGATCGGCGCGGTTGGTGGGTGCGGGCAGGATCGATCAGGCGGGTCGCGCCGGCAGCTACGGCCCGACGGTCGCCTCATCCTCCACGGAGCCCTCCGATTGGGTCGCGAGATGTGCGCTGATCAGTCCAAGAAGCAGGTCGGTGTCGACGGGTTTGGTGACGTAGTCGTCCGCACCGGAGGCGAGGCTCTTCGCTCGGTCGTCCTTCATCGCTTTCGCGGTCACCGCGATGATGGGCAAATCGGCGTAGCGGCTCAGGTTGCGGATCGCCGCGATCGTCGCGTTGCCGTCCAGCTCGGGCATCATCACGTCCATCAGGACCAGGGCGGTGTCATCGTGACGCTCCAGCGCGCGAACCGCAGCCACCCCATTGTCCGCGAAGACAACCTGCAGACCGTAGGCCTCGAGCAGGCTGGTCAGCGCGAACACGTTACGTAAGTCGTCGTCGACGATCAGGACCTTCTCCCCATGGAAGCGCACCGGGGTCTCGTCGGGCGCTGAGTGCAGCTCGGGCAGCAACCGGGCTGCCGACACCAGGTCGGATGATCCGAGTTTGTCGCCCCGCTTGTGGTGCGCTGCGCCGTGGGGGGCCGCCGGTGGCTGGGGTAGCTCGGAGGCTTCAGGCACGTAGACCTCGGGCAGATAAAGGGTGAAAACACTCCCCTTGCCCGGTTCGCTGCGTACCGCCAGCTCGCCGCCGAGCAGCTCGGTCAGCTGCCGGCTGATGGACAACCCGAGCCCGGTACCACCGTAACGCCGGCTGGTCGTACCGTCGGCCTGCCGGAACGCTTCGAAGATCATTGAAAGCTTGTCGGCGGCGATCCCGATACCGGTGTCCGCCACCTCGAAGGCCACTCGCGCCTGCGCAGCGCGCAGCGCGGCGCCGGTCACTTCGGCAGCAGACGCCGGTCGGATCCGCAGCTGCACGCCACCTTCGTCGGTGAATTTCAGGGCGTTGGACATCAGGTTGCGCAACACCTGCTGCAGGCGCTGCTCGTCGGTGTGCAGGATCGGTGGCAGCGCCGGATCGAGCTCCACGGTGAACTGCAGTGCTTTCTCCGCGGCGAGTGGCTCGCACAGCGCCCTGACATAGCTCACCACGGCGGTCATGGCCACGTCGGACAGTGACGGGTACATCCGGCCGGCTTCCACCTTGGCCAGGTCGAGGATGTCGTTGATCAGCTGCAACAGGTCGCTGCCGGCGGAGTAGATGGTTTTGGCGAATTCCACCTGCTTGGGTGAGAGGTTGCCGTCCAAGTTATCGGCGAGCAGCTTGGCCAGTACCAGCGCGCTGTTGAGTGGGGTGCGCAGCTCGTGGGACATGTTAGCCATGAAGTCCGATTTGTACCGGGATGCGGCGGCGAGCTGGCCGGCCCGTTCCTCGAGTTCCTGGCGGGCGAGCTCGATCTCGGCATTCTTGATCTCGATGTCGCGGTTTCGGGTCGCCAGCAGCGCAGCCTTTTCGGCCAGCTCGGTGTTGGACTTCTGCAGCTCGTGCTGCTGGGCCTGCAGGCGCCGGGAACCCGTGCCCAGCTCCTGTGCCAGCCGCTGCGACTCGGCCAGCAGCGCCTCGGTGCGGGAGTTGGCCAGGATGGTGTTGACGTTGACGCCAATCGTCTCGCGAAGCAGTTCAAGCAGGTCCCGGTGCACTGTCGTGAACTGGTTGACTGAGGCGAGTTCAATCACCCCCAACGCCTGATCCTCGAACAGCAACGGCAGCACGAGCAGGTTGGTCGGTGCCGCAGAGCCGAGGCCGGAGCTGATCGTCGCGTAGTCCGGCGGTGCCTCAGTTACCAGGATCGTCCGCTTGTCCAACGCGGCCTGCCCGACGAGTGACTCGCCGAGCGCGAACCGGCGGACCGCTGCTGGATCGGTGATGCCGTAACCTGCGGTGAACTCCACCATCGGCGGCCCCTGGTCGTCCCTGCAGACCAGGAAGAACGCCCCTTGTTGGGCCGACACCAGCGGGGCTAGCTCGCTCATCACCAGCGACGCGACCGTGACCAGATCGCGGTGACCCTGCATGAGACTGGATAACCGGGCGAGGTTGGTTTTGAGCCAGTCCTGCTCCCGATTGGCTCGGGTTGTCTCCTTGAGGTTGGCGATCATCTGGTTGATGTTGTCCTTGAGCTCGGCCACCTCCCCGGAAGTTTCGACGGTGATCTGGCGGGTCAGGTCGCCGGCGGTCACCGCGGTGGCCACCGCGGCGATCGCGCGCACCTGAGTAGTGAGGTTGCTCGCCAAGCCGTTGACGTTCTCGGTCAGCTGTTGCCACGTGCCGGACACGCCGATCACCTCGGCCTGCCCGCCGAGCTTGCCCTCCGTGCCAACTTCCCGAGCCACCCGGGTGACCTCGGAGCCGAATGCGGACAGCCGGTCCACCATGGTGTTGATCGTGGTCTTGAGCTCGAGGATCTCGCCCCGAGCGTCCACGTCGATCTTCTTGGACAGGTCACCGTTGGCTACCGCGGTGGTCACCTGGGCGATGTTGCGTACCTGGTTGGTCAGGTTGTTGGCCATGGAGTTGACGTTGTCGGTGAGGTCCTTCCAGGTGCCGGCGACATTGGGCACCCGGGCCTGGCCGCCCAAGGTCCCCTCGGTACCGACTTCGCGGGCTACTCTGGTGACCTCGTCGGCGAACGCGCTGAGGGTGTCAACCATCCGGTTGATCGTCTCGGCTAATGCGGCGACCTCGCCGCGAGTCTCCACGGTGATCTTCTTCGACAAGTCTCCGCCGGCCACCGCGGTGGCCACCGCGGCGATGCTGCGCACCTGACCGGTCAGGTTCTCCGCCATGCCGTTGACGTTGTCGGTGAGCGCCTTCCAGGTGCCGGCCACCCCACGCACCTGAGCCTGGCCACCCAGCTTGCCCTCGCTGCCGACCTCACGGGCTACCCGCGTCACTTCGTCGGCGAACGCGGAGAGCTGATCGACCATGGTATTGAGGGTGTTCTTGAG